>JALWNS010000524.1 GCA_027083655.1 Bacteroidales bacterium
AATAGGTAGCCGGCTGTCTTTCTCTCATATTTTCCGGCAGGGTCTCTACGCTACACCAATCAAAACGATTGCTATCGTTTTGAGGCTGTCTATTTGCTACGTAATTATTGTCCATTAGATTTACAGGAATATCTTTATGAGCTGAGTATTCGTTATTACTATTATATAAATCAATGATAAAATATCCATTTCCTCCATTTGAAACAGCTGATGTATTATAGTTTAACGGTGTTGAAAAAAATGGTTCTGATGAATTAAGAAAGCCCCACCCTGCAGAAGTAGTATGATCTGTAAACAAAAATGGTGGTATATTTAAATCTGCAATGACATTTGCACTAAAATAACCTATTCCCTGAGAATGATTTCCATCTAATGCTCCAATACTATGAGCCCATTCATGTGCAAGTACCGTATCATATCTTGGACTAGAATATAAGCAGTGAACTGCAAAACCTTGAGCTGTAAGACCTCCATTTGCATTACCTGCTAAAGTAGAAGCCCCGCCTCCACTACCACCACTTGAACCTGTTGCGAAAGACTGTATATCTCTTACATCACAATTATTTGAAGGATCATGAACCCAAGAATTAAAACGTCCTAAATCACTTTGCCCTTGTACACCTGAAATATTTGTGACATATTCATTATCCGCTCTTAAAATAATACACAAATCCCTCACGCGCTTGTCTGATAATAGTATAGTTTTAAAAAACTCTAAACTTTTATTATGTTTCATTTCAACTTCTGTCACTCCTACACTTGCAGCACCTTGATCAACTACAAAATGAATATTTTGATACCTAACTGTATTAGTTGGTCTGTTACTATCTAATTGTGCATTTAGATTTGAAATGTTTAATGCTACAAATAATAAAAAAATTGTATATGACTTCATCATTGTTAATATTTAATAAGTTATTATTCTGAAAAAGTTGTATTGATATCTTTGTTCCAGGTATTTAAATAAAAACCGTTTGGATCATCAACTAAGATATTTGATAAATTAGAATTATTAATGGAACTAAAAATTTTTATATTGATTTCATTCTTATTCCTTACATCTAAACTGATTAAATCATTATCATTACACAAAAATATTTTAAGTTTATTCAAGTTACTTACATTTAAGTTTGTCAAATGATTATCATTGATGTAGAGGTAAACTACATTTGAAATATTACCAAAATTAATCGAGATAAGATTATTAGAAACACAGCTAAAAGTATATAGTTTTTGTAATGTGCTAACATCTAGCGCGCCTAAACTAGAACAATTATTTAGAAACAAATATTCTAAATTAGGGTTATTAAATAACAACGTCTGCAAATAACTTGAGTTTTTCAAAAGAAATGTTTGCAATAATGTATTTGAGGAAAGATCTAAACTAACAATACGGGAATAACTCAAATCTAAATATTTTAGATTTGCATTGTAACTAAGATCAAGACTATTCAAGTGATTACTGCGAGCATTTAATTTTACCAGATTTGACAAGTTAACAACATTTAAAGTAGATAGGGATAAGTTATAATTACAATCGATCGTTTCAATTAAAGGATTACTACCAAAATCAAGATTAACAATATTATTATAGCTACAATCGATATTTTTCAATTGTGTATTATTGGATAAATCGAGAGAGGTAAGATTATTCCTACTTACATTTAGGTATTCTAAGTTTGGACAATTTGACAAATCGATTGAAGTAATTCGATTGTAACGACAATTTAAAGATTCAAGGGAGACAAAATCTTCAATACCGGTCAAATCATGTATTTCTTGATATCCGGCAATTGAATTCCCAAGATATAACGAAGTTACGTTTTGGATATTAGCCGTTAAAACATAATCATCCATAACATCGTCATAGCCTAGGTTAATCAATTTTTGTTCAAACCAATCATCAGGTACGTATGTGGTCTGAGCGAAAGAAACTGAAATTGAAAACATCAATAAAAATAAAAACTTGATTGCTTTTCTCATAATTATAAATTTTTAATATTCCCCCAAAACTACCACCCGTTTTTTTATCGGCACCTAGCAAAATA
>JALWNS010000525.1 GCA_027083655.1 Bacteroidales bacterium
TATCTGCAAAATATGACGCCAGACTAGGGTCAATAACAATTTCTAAATCTAGACCCAAGTAATTAGCAAATTCTTCTGCTAGATATTGAGAAAACTGTTTCTTCCCTGTGGGATGGTAAATCATCTCACGGTCCCTCAGTGCAATGATGATCTTTCCAGACGCCAAAATCTCATCCAAATCACGTCCTGTGGTTTCGGCCTGTGCATAAGAATTAATAATATCAAGATAAGTCTTGTAATCAATGTTATAATGCTCAAGAAAAAGGGCATCTAACTTGCCATTACCTTTTATCGTTTCATAAAAATTGTTGATTTCCCTTTGTAAATCACGGTTTCCTTTCTCTACTGCCCAGCCTACCTGGAATGGTTTACCAACCGGGAAGGCTAATCTGGCTTCTGGATGATTGCGAACATATTTAAGAGCAAGATAAGAAACTGCTACAAATCCATCTACTTTCCCTTGCTGCATTAATTCCTGTGATTCCTCTTCGCTCTTGGTTAGAACTACCTGGATACCTCCACCTATTTGTTGGTTAATCCTCTCAATATCTTTCTGGTAGCTAGAATTTGATAACAGTGCAATTCTTAGTCCTTTAAGATCTTCGTAAGACTTAATATCTGACCTGCTAAGCTCCAGATTAAGAACCTCTTCAGGTAATATTTCCCTGAAAAAGTAGTTCCAAGAAAAACCTTTACGTACGACCAGCAAGTCGCTAACATACATTATACCTGCATAATCAAAGAGCTTCTTTCTCCATTCATATACATAAATTGTCCCACAAATAAAATCTGCCTTACGCAAAGCATCTGGTGTGTATGAAATATTTGGATTTGTTTCCAGGTCTGGAGGTATCTTTCCATTGATAGAAAAATTTTGCTGCCAAGTCGTCATTACAGGCTTTAGACGGACATTAAGAAAACGAGCAAATTCCTCTGCTATATAGCGGTTTATACTATTATACGAACTTTCGGTAAATGCAACATAAATTACACCACTACGTTTTATTTCATCAAGACTTCGTGACCAGATATTTATGGTTAGCAAGATTAGTATAAAAAAGGCAGCGATTTTCTTCATACTCAAAGACTTTATCCAGTTAAACAATTTCTGTGCCCAATTATTTAACAAAAATAACTGGTTTTTCTCATATTTTTACGATAACTAAGACTATTTTTGCAAAAAAAACAACAAACTGTGTTAACAAACCTTGAAGGTTATATTGCTTTAATTATAGTCTTGGCTATTGGACTGCTCCTTGGCAGAATAAAAATCATGGGCACATCACTCGATGTTGCCGCAGTTCTTTTTGTTGCTATATTCCTGGGATATATAGGAATACAAATACCCAAGGACTTCCTTAAATTGGGACTGGTGTTGTTTATATTTATAGTGGGTATGCAGTCTGGTCCTGGTTTTTTCGAGAGTTTTAGACGTGAAGGTAGACAGATGCTTTTACTTACAACTATAATTCTGTCTGTTACGGCGCTCACAGCTTTTGCATTTTACAAAATTTTCGACTTAGACAGGGCTATAAATATAGGTGTTTTTACTGGTGCAGTAACTAGTACACCAGGTCTGGCTGTAGGTATCGAAGCAACAGGTTCTCCTAAAGCTTCGATAGGTTATGGTATTGCTTATCCTATTGGCTTGCTAGGACTTATTGTGCTACTTAATCTTCTTCCACGTATTTTTAAAATTGACTTGGAGAAAGAAAAGGAGAAATTCCAAAAACAAATTTTACAGGAGCATCCCCCAACTTATGGACAAAACTTTCGTATAGACAATCCTAATATTGAGGGTAAATCCCTTAAAGAGCTACAAATAAGGGAAATAACCGGTGGTGTGATCTCCCGGGTAAAACACGGCCCGGAGACTTTTACTCCCACTGCAAATACGGTTTTACACAAAGGAGATATAATCAGGTTTGTAGGAACAGAGCAGAGTCAAAAAAGAGCTTCACTCCTTTTCGGACAGCCAGTTGATGAAACAATAACTTTACCTGGTAGTTATGATATCCGTTGGATGCTTGTCACAAACAGGGAGGTGG
>JALWNS010000526.1 GCA_027083655.1 Bacteroidales bacterium
AATTATTATGAATTAAAATCCATTCAATTACGGATCTAAAAATGTCATAAAAAAATATTTGGTCTGGATGTTGATAGCTTTATTGTGAACCCAAAAAACTAACTACCATGAAAAATTTAAAGGTTTTATTGCTCGGTGTTTTGATTTTACTTGGTGCTGCTGCTTGCAAGAACCCAACAACAGAGCAGGAAGCAACAACCAAGGCCCCACAGCCAGTTGACTCACTGATGATGTCAAAGGATACTGTCGATGCCCGTCTGGCAGATATTATGAATGGTTATGTGATGTTAATGCGCCAGCAGCTTCTGACTGATACTACAGTACTGAAGACCATTGCCCAGACACAGAATGTTATCCAGGATATTGAACAGAACAAGATTGACCAGGCAAAGAGTGATCTTCAGAATCTTATTGGTAAATTGGAAGTATACTTAACAAAGAACCCACAATCAGCCCTTGTGCCTGTAGATGTTAGCTACCGTAGGATAGAGACAGTTGACAATATCGACACAGTACGTGCTCTTGCTAAGACTATTAAGAAAGCTGTAAATGATGGATACTATCAGGTAGCAAAAGATATGATCGGTTTAATGACAAGTGAAATGGTTATTTCCACTGCATATATTCCAGTTGCAGGCTATCTCGAAGGATTGAAGTATGCTGCAGCTATGCTCGATGATGGTATGGTAGACCAGGCAATGGTATTAATGCAACAGACTTTGAGCTCTGTAGTAGTTACTACGGTAAGCATACCATTACCTGTATTAAAAGCACAGATTTACATTGATGAAGCTGCACGATTGTATGCAGTTAACCACGAGGATGTAGAACACGTGCTAAATCTTCTGGATAATGCAGATTATCAATTGCGTCTTGCCGAGGAAATGGGATATGGAAAACGAGACAAGGAATACAAAGACTTGTACAAAGCAATAAAGGAAATCAAACGTGCAGTTAAAGCCAAGGAAGAAAGTACAGAAAAATTCAACGCACTTAAAGACGAGCTCAAGCAGTTCAAGGATCGCCTTTTCCCTGTTGTTAAAAAATCCGGTAAGTAATAGTAAAAGGGAAATAGCAAGTAAATAAGTAAGGCGGCCCGCAGGGCCGCCTTACTAGTATATAGTGCATAAGTCAGGGCAATTTATACCATCCCCATTTTTATATTTGGGTTATTCTTCAGCCTGCTTAGCAAGCTTAATGCTATGTTTGGGCGTAATGCCAATATTCCAGTAAGCAAATGAGTATATATCTGCCCATTCTTCGAGGATTTTTTCAGTAGGCTTGCCTGCGCCATGTCCTGCTTTTGTTTCTATTCTGATAAGCAGTGGGTTAGGATTATCTTTGCATTTTTCCTGCAATGTAGCAATGTACTTGAACGAATGGGCTGGAACGACACGGTCGTCATGATCTGCGGTCATAACCATAGTAGCGGGATAAACGCGTCCTTTTTCACAACGTATATTGTGCAAAGGAGAATAACTGTAGATGTATTCGAACATTTCCTTGCTCTCTGTAGGCAAGCCATAGTCCGAAGCCCAGGCACGCCCAATGGTGAATTTATAGTAACGTAGCATGTCCATAACACCTACTTGTGGGAAGGCTACTTTGAACAGATCAGGACGCATATTCATAACGGCTCCAACAAGTAAGCCACCATTAGAGCCTCCTTGGATTACAAGGTAATCAGGGCTGGTGTAATTTTCATTTATCAGGTATTCTGCCGCTGCGATAAAGTCGCGGAATACATTTTTCTTATGCAATTTCGTACCTGCCTTGTGCCATGCTTCTCCATATTCGCCACCACCACGAATGTTGGCTACTGCAAAGATGCCGCCATTTTCCAACCATAGCATTCGTACTGAGCTAAAGCGTGGTGTAAGGCTAATGTTAAAACCTCCATAGCCATAAAGCCATGTCGGGTTCTTGCCATTGAGTTTTATGCCTTTCTTGTGCACAATAAAGATTGGTACCTTTGTGCCATCAAAGCTAGTGTAGAATTTTTCTTCAGTGACGTAGTCGTCGAGGTTTATACCTTTTATCGTTGGCTCCCAATATTTTTCTAATTTCCCTGAAGCAATGTCATATTTGAAAATTGTGCCTGGATAGGTGTAAGAAGTGAGAGTGAGGAAGCCGAAATCCAGGTCCGGGCTGACAGACAAGCTTGCACTGCCAGGAGCAGGCAGGTCTAGATGATAAAGGTGTTTGCCATTAATATCGAAAATATCAATGTATGAGACTACGTCCTTGAGATAATGGGCAATAATTTTATCTTTGTCTGCAATAGCTACGCTACGTAATACAAAATCTTTTTCGGGTAATATATCAACCCAGTTTACGATTTCAGGGCTTGAGGGATCAACCGCGATAAGCTTGTAATTAGGTGCATTGAAGTTGGTGATAAACAGTAGCTTGCCATCCACATAATCTACAAAACCAAAGTCGAATTCAAAATTTTTGTTAAGTTGTACAAATTCTGCATTAGGGTCTGCCAGGTCCTTGAAATAGATTCGATTTCCACTTGTGCCATGCCATTCTGAAATTATTAAATAATGGCCATCGTGGCTAATATCTACGCCAAAGCCATTTTGTGGTTCCTTAGGATTTTCGAATATTAATTTGTCCTCAGTCTGTGGTGTACCTATTTTGTGGTAATAGACTTTTTGATTAAGGTTTTGTGTTGTTAGCTCTTTTCCTTTCTCTGGTTCAGGGTAGCGGCTGTAGAAAAATCCATCCTTATACCAAGTGATGCCTGAGAATTTTGCCCATTTGATTGTATCACCCAGATCTGTGCCTGTCTCAATATTGCGTACATATATCTCCTGCCAGTCAGAACCCGAACGGCTAATAGCATAACCAAGGTATTTGCCATCGTCAGATACTGCTAGCGTGCTAAGGGCGACAGTACCATCTGTTGAGAACTTGTTAGGGTCTAATAATTCGTGTGGTTCCTCCTCAAGAGAGTTTTGTACATATAGCACTGATTGATTCTGTAAACCATTATTCAGAAAGAAAAAGAAACGGCCACCTTTGTACCAGGGGGCACTACGGCGCTCGTAGTTATAAAGCTGTTTTAACCTGACAAAAAGGTCATGCCTGTATGGAATCTGTGATAAATAGTTTTGTGTAAGTTCATTTTCTTGTTCAATCCACTTTTTCAGGTCTGGATCATTCTCGTTCTCCATCCAGCGGAACGGATCTTTGACTATAGTACCAAAGAAATTTGTTGAGCTATCTACTTTTTTGGCAGTAGGGTAGTTAAGCTTCATAGGCTCTTGTTTTGAACATGAAAAAAGAAAAAGCAATGGAAAAATAAAGATAATTATGCGTTTCATAGTTATTTTGTTTTTGGATTTTACGTTTATGACGTCAAAAAGACCAGGTTGTTACTCTCCTACCAGGGAATAAACATTATGCTTGAGGTCAATGAATTCGAAAAAGAACTGGGGTGCACGTTCTGGCGAAGAATAAAGCTTCTTTAATGTTTCAGGTTCGAAGTCTTCCTGTCCATCATAGATCAATACAGGTATTATAGCAGGTAGAATCTCTTTTCCCTGCTTTGTAAAATACCAGGCCAGGTCATTGACTAGGTTAAATAATTTGTGGGCTATTAACCTGTCTGGAGAATTAATATAAACGAAGAGGAAAGCAAGCTCAGAATCCTGGTCTTGCAAAAATTGGCATACAAAGACTTGATAATGATTTATACCTAGTTTATTTGCTAATGGTAAAACAACTTTTTCTTCTGTCAGGGTGTCTAGATTTAGATTTTCGGCCATGTGTCCTAGATAGGTTGTTATCAGTTGTTTGACAGTGTCTGTTGTCATAGCTACTTTTTTTAAACTATACCTAACCTTTTCTTAAATGATTGAACTCTTGCTAATTCTTCTTGCTTGTCAAGTGCCAAGCTAGATTCAATTATCTGGTCCATAAAACGGCTAAAAGTTTTTGTCATTGACGTGTCTGCTTCAGGGGTTTTGTCAAATTTGAGCAGTAGTTTAACAGCTTCGATAAAATCATCTTCATATTTTTCCATATTTTGCGATATAAATAGAAGCTCACAACCAATGCGCAGGTTAAATTCTTCGTTGAGCATCACACCTACTGGTTCCGATGCAAAAGATAATAACTCTACAAGGTTGAGGTCTAGTGCATTTGCATCAATAGATTTAGCTATTTGATCCAGAATTTTAAGCTCTTTTTCATCCACTTTTTTATCTGCAGAAATGGCGAGGGCAGTAGGTACGTATGTTAGAAATATAAAAATTTGTGAATTAGACATCAAAAATTCTCTATCGTGCATATACTTATCCAGGTGTGAGCGAATTTGAGGATAGAGTTTTTGTACTTCTTCTATAGCTTCTTGGGTTATGGTAATGCTTTCCATTAGTATAAAATTTTGAGTTTGGTTTAAATTTAGAAAAAAATCTATGCCTGCACAAGTATTAATTCTATGGTTTAAAGTCCGGCAGGAATGTTTTGGTGGATTTGGCATGTTTAGCACAAAATACCTGAGTATTGGATTTTACAATGGAAATAATTTAGCCACCCATCTCACCAGAGTATTGTATTTAAATAAGGATTTATTAAAAAAGTGAAGGCGTAGCCTTCACTTTTACTATTTGTCATAAGGAGTTTTGATGTAAAACCAGATATTGTAATGGTAAACCGGTAAACATTCTACATGCTGCTAAACTTAAAGATCATAACCAAACATTCTTAATTTGTGTACATCGTTCCTCCAGTTTTTTGAGACTTTGACATACAGTTCCAGATAGACTTTGCTACCGATAAACTCTTCTATTTCTTGGCGTGATTTTATACCAAGCTGTTTTATTGCCTGTCCACCTTTGCCAATAATTATAGGTTTTTGTGATTCTTTGGCCACATAAATAGTAGCCCTTATGCGTGTAATATGGGGCAACTCTTTGAATTCTTCTATCCCTACTTCCACGCTATAAGGAACTTCTTGCCTGTATAATTCCAGGATATTCTTGCGGATTATCTCTGCTACAAAGAAACGGACTGGACGGTCAGTAAGCTGGTCTTTCTCAAAGTATGGAGGCGAAAAAGGAAGTTTCTCTATAATCATCTTAAAGAGCTTGTCAAGATTAAACTTGTACAAAGCAGAGACAGGGATAATATCTGAATCTGGAAAGAGCTCTTCCAATTGTTCAATATGTGATTGCACTTTGGCCTGGTCTGCCAGGTCTATTTTATTGAGCACTACTATTTTGGGGGTGTTTTGGGCTATCCGTTTAATCTTTTCAATGTAGTCAATATTTTTGTCAATTTTTTCTGTTATATCCGTGACATAAATTAATACATCTGCATCTTCGAGAGCAGTGTCAACATATTTGAGCATCGCTTGTTGTAGCTTATACGAAGGCTTTAGAATGCCTGGTGTATCTGAAAATATTATTTGAAATTTTTCACCATTGACAATACCAAAGATCCTGTGTCTTGTAGTTTGGGCTTTTGATGTTATAATCGATAGATTTTCCCCTATCATATTGTTCATGAGTGTTGACTTGCCAACATTAGGATTGCCAATTATATTGACAAAACCTGCTTTATGGTCTGGAGGATAATCTGCAATGGGTAGGGGAGAGGATTTTATAGCTTGAATAGCAGATCCAGGTGTTTCTTGACCTTCTGGATTGTTGTTATTTTCTTGATTATCAAGTGCCCCTTCTTTTTTAGTGTCCTCTGGGGAGTTGTTAGGATTGAGGTCTTTTTCATCGAGGTGTTCCATAATCCATTTGATTTAGGTGTTTTACTGCAAAGATAAGTCAAAAAAATGTATGATTTCCTGACAAAAGTCGCTTTTTGAAAAATTAACGGCTATTAAATAGTCTGGCTACAATCTTCAATCTAAATATGGGGGTAATGGTTTGTCTTGAATTTGTGGATTTGTGCCTGGTAACCAGTGCTGAAAAATGAATATAGTTGATTTCCCTTGATAAATTTTTATTAACTTGATTCTTTTACCACTTGGGGCTGTGCTATTTAACTTTTATTGATTGAAAAAGTGGTTAAGATTTCACATCTTTGCATACCAAATAAAAATCAACCAGACCATTGCTTAAGATAGGTAACATAGAAATAAAAGGTTATCCCGTTCTGCTAGCTCCTATGGAGGATGTGACAGATGTATCTTTCCGTTATATGTGCAAAAAATTTGGTGCAGACATTGTTTTTACCGAGTTTGTAGCATCTGAAGCTTTAATACGTGATGTTGATAAGGCCAAGAAAAAAATGCAGATTTATGATTTTGAGAGACCTGCCGCAATACAAATCTATGGACATATTATAGAATCAATGGCTCAGGCAGCCAAAGTTGTGGAGATGGCAGATCCAGATTTTCTAGACCTGAATTTTGGTTGTCCGATGAAAAAGATTGCAGGTCGTGGTGCAGGTGCAGGTCTTTTGCGTGATGTGCCCAAGATGATACGAATGGCAGAGGCTGTGGTCAAAGCTACCTCTTTACCCGTGACTGCAAAGACACGCCTGGGATGGGATGCTGACTCAATTGTCATCGAGCAGGTGGCACTAGGGTTACAGGATATAGGCATCCAGGCCTTGACCATACATGGGCGGACGCGGGCACAGATGTATTCCGGTAAGGCAGATTGGGAATGGATAGGCCGTGTTAAGAATAATCCTCATATCAGGATACCGATAATTGGCAATGGTGATATTACTACGCCACAAAAAGCCCGCGAAGCTTTCGACCTTTATGGTGTAGACGGAATTATGATTGGCCGTGGAGCTATAGGCCGACCATATATCTTCCGTGAGATAAAGCATTACCTTGAGACTGGAGAACTTTTACCAGAGCCTACTGCACAGGAAAAAGCCGGAATTGCTCGAGAGCATTTTCTTAAATCGCTTGAATACAAAGGAGTGCCACGGGGTATATTCGAGATGCGCAGGCATTTTGCATTGTATTTCAAAGGCTTGCCAGGGTTTAAAGATTTTAAATTACGGCTATTGCAGAGTATGGATCCCGATGAGATTCTTGTGACGCTGGACGAAATAGCTAACCGTTATGGAGATTTGCGTGTACCTACAATCACTTATTATGACGAAAAAGCACCAAAGGATTGATTACTGGTGCGGGTAGTAAATAATGCTTTATTAACCAAAATATTTCTGCATCACCTCCTTCAGACCTTCTATACCAACGTTTATGTATATTTGTTCGAATTCAGCATAAGAAATTTCTTGTCTTTCCTCTGACACTACAATAACGAATGCATCGGTGTCTTCTGCAACACCCAGGGCTGCCCTGTGCCTCATACCAAGGAACTTTGGTAAATCTGTTTTGTCTGTCATTGGTAGTACACAAGCCGCTGCAAGGATGGTATCGCCTGATATTACAACAGCACCATCATGCAAAGGTGAGTTTTTGAAAAAAATTGTTTTCAGAAGCTCAGCCGTCACATTGGCATTGACAGTTGTTCCCTTGTCTGCTAAATATTTCAAGTCATTCTGTCTGGCTATAACTATAAGTGCGCCGAGCTTCTCCTGAACAAAATATTCAACTGCTTCAATTATTTCATTTATTGGCACGCGAGGTTTCTCCTCTCCCGAAACAGTTGACAGAAAACGCTCGATTTTTTCAGGAATCTTTTTATACTCATGGCGGAATGAAAGGAGAAAACGTTTTACTTCCTGCTGGAAAACAATCAAAATTGCCATTATACCAACACCAATAGAATTACCAAGAATAGTTGATAAAAGCCTCATATTGAGAGCTTTTATAACCAAGTAGACAATGTACATTATCAAAATAAGTATGAATAAATCAAGAGCTACTGTACCTTTTATAATACGGTACAATTCGTACATAATATAAGCTACCAACAAGACATCTATAAGGTCAATTATTGTGAAATGGAGAAATGCCATAGCTTATTTTTTCAAGCGCCCGAGCAGTGTGGCTTGAGTAAAATCATATACTTCAACATCCACATACTGCCCTATTAAACTTTTATCTGCTTCAAAGATAATAACTTTTCCTTGAGAATTACGACCTAAAAGCTGTTTTTCGCTACGGCGTGAAGTTTTTTCTACCAGAACCTTATGCACTTTGCCTAGATCACGCTGGTTACTCTTGTAAGAATGCCGGTTTTGTAATTCAATGATTTCATTCAATCGCCGTATCTTAACCTCTTCTGGTACATCGTCTGGAAGGTTGCGGGCAGCATAAGTATTAGGGCGTTCGGAATATTTAAACATATATGCATAATCAAATTGCACCTGCTCCATAAGATCCAATGTCTGCATGTGGTCTTCTTCTGTCTCTGTGCAGAAACCTGCAATAATATCCGTTCCTATAGCACAATCTGGAACAATTTCACGTATAGCTTTTATCCGATCAAGGTACCATTCTCGTGTATAGCCACGGCGCATGAGTTCCAGGATACGGTTGCTTCCTGACTGAACAGGCAAGTGTATATTGCGGGCAATGTTTTCATGCCTGGCCATGACTTCGAGTACTTCATTTTTCAGATCCTGTGGATAAGACGTAAGAAATCTGACGCGCATGTTCGGGTCAATACTAGCTACCATATCTAGCAGGCGGGCAAAATCTACATCCTGGTATTGGTATTTGTCTACATTTTGGCCTAGAAGCATAACCTCTTTATATCCTTGTGCGAGTGCGTCTTCTATCTCTTGAATAATAAGCCGTGGGTCTTTGCTACGTTCACGTCCTCTGGTAAAAGGCACAATACAAAAGGCACACATATTATCACATCCTCGTGTTATGGTAACAAAGGTGGTTACTTTTGTTTGCTCATCCCGCTCTGGCAATACATCGTCATACATTTCATTTTTGTCAAGTTTAACATCCACTATTTTGTTCTTTATACCATTGTGTAACTCATCTAAAATAACAGGCAAACGCCGGTATGTATCTGGCCCCATGACAAAGTCTAATACTGGTTCCTGATCAATTAACTTGTCTTTAAGACGTTGTCCCATACACCCGAGTAAACCTACTTTTACTCCTGGCTTTTCCCGTTTAACTGTCTTAAATAACCCAAGACGCCCCCTTACCCTTTGTTC
>JALWNS010000527.1 GCA_027083655.1 Bacteroidales bacterium
GCTACGAGCCTCCCTTTTGCGTATTAACCATTGGCTATATTATGAAAAAAACTTCTTCTTTGACCGGGAAAAAGCTTCGGCTATCTTTGGTTTTACGTTACGGTTAAAATAAGTCCAGTCCAAGTAATACAAAATCTTTACAGACAAGCTATTAGATTGTGGAGAAGATATTGTACTGGCTAAATTATCAACAAAATTATAATCTACATCCTGTCCGTATGTATAGATTTGGTTTTTCCACATCAAGGTAAGCTCGCTCCCCGGAGCAAAATTCCACGTATAAATCAAATCAATAGTGAATGCGTTAAAATTGATGTCTGCGTTTGTCGTAAAGTCTGTAGGTTCAAGATAGCCATCGTATCTAAGGAAATAAAACTGATCGCTATAATCGGCTATACTCCAATAATGACGCAAACGCATGTTAAGATTTTGCCTGTTTGTGAAATTATAACGGAAGTTAATAGTGTTTGTTAGTGTTTGTTCATTTCTAAGCCCAAAGTAAATAGTATCAAAATTAACATAATCAACAAAACCAAAGCGCCTGCCACGGGAAAAACGGATCGAATAATTTACATTAAACCTGTTTGACATTCTCACACTCATATCTGTACTGAGACTATAGCCGTTTTTGTCCCTATTAGCATAATATCCATTAACACGCCATGACATACTAAAATTTTTAGAAGGGTCTGAACTAAGCCCTGCCCCTGCAAATGTATTACGTGGATCACGGTAAAAACGTCCCCAGATACGGGGTTCATACCAATTATGCTCGTCTGTTAGCTCTGTATAGTTGAAAATAAACAAATTCCACAAATTCTTAAACCTGAAAAAGACATTAGCATGAAAAGCAGAGTTCTCAAACTTTCCCTGTTCGTATAAAGTCCGGTATGAATATGTTATCCTGGCATACCAGTTGAGGAAAAGTTTTGTTGGCCTTACCTGGTTGTACCGCATCCAAATCCGGTTTTCGATGCTATTATTACGTCGGAGAAAACCCATATCATTAATCTCATATTTATCATCCATAACATCAGTCTCCACACCGTACTGGAAATTTCCTTTTGATTTACTAAGCCCTAATTTTGTCCTAAAACCAATTAAAGGGTCTGTTTCCCTGGCATATCTCTGGCTAAGAGCGACAACACCCACTAAAGACACCAGGCCACCGGCAAAACGTAGCTGAAAATCTGAAGCCGTAACATTTGCCAACAACCGCCCACCCGCAACATACATATCTGTATTTATTAAGGAAACATACGAATTATTTCTTAAGCCCTGATCAAGTACAAAAACATTGTAATTAGTCAATCCTTGTGTAAGAATCTTCCTCTCTTCACCTGTAATGGTATCTTTTACAGTAGCATAGCTAGGAGCTGTGATAGCATTTAACAATCCTAATCCCAGTCCTTGATTCGTGCGTCCTGTTATCTTCGTAGCGTTAAGTATCTGTGTCTGCGAAGGGTTTGATGTAATAACCTCATTATCATTCAGTTCATAATATGGTTCATAATAGTCTATTGGCTGTGCACCTATTCGACGGGAGTAAAAAATATCTGCTTTATTAAACAGCTCGCTACCCTCTGTAAAAAACTGCCTTTTCTCTACATAATAGGTTTCAAACGGTGAAAGATTTAGGACCTGGTCATCAGATTCAACTTGCCCAAAATCAGGAATAAGCATCATATCGAGAGTAAAACTCTCATTAAGTCCATATTTTAGATCCATACCTCCACGCGTAAGGTAGGACCATTTACCATCCACATTGTTTGCATAACCAGAAATATAAGGCATAAAGGCCAATCTTAGAGGAGGTTTTAAATCTTTTAATCCTGTAAGCTCCCCGTACTGGTCAACAAATCCAGGGACATTTTTATCAATAAATTGCCAAGAATCGAGCTCCATTTTGCGGGCAATAAAACGGAAAAAATTGATCTTCCATGTTTGTACTTTTGCTGTAGAAAAACGCAAGGCACTAAAAGGTATTTTTATCTCTGCAACCCAGCCACTGTCAAAGCGGGAGACTTCACTATCCCAGAC
>JALWNS010000528.1:0-5284 GCA_027083655.1 Bacteroidales bacterium
TTGTAGCTTATGGTAAAAAAAATTTTAGTCCTTGGGGCTACAGGGATGTTGGGCATGCCTGTAGTATTCAAATTTTTACTCAAAGGTTATAAAGTTAGGGTTCTTAGCCGTTCTGCCCATAAAGCTGCGTTGATTTTCGGTGATATAGTAGAAATTGTCAACGGAGATGTTATGGATATAGAAGACCTTAGACATGCTATGACTGGTATGGATGCAGTGCATATTAATCTTTCTGGGCAAGCAGAGCTAGTGGGTGCAAGGAATGTTGCGCAATTAGCCACAGGCCTTGGTATCAAACTGATAACTTACATATCAGGTGATAGTGTTAAGGAAGAAAATACATGGTTTGAGCAGACACGCAATAAATACGAAGCAGAAAAGGCCATTGAAGCATCTGGGGTGGATTTTATTATTTACCGTCCTACATGGTTTATGGAGTCTATACCTTTGTTTGTCAAAGATAACAGAGCTGTGCACCTGGGGTTGAAAGATATTTATTTTCATTTTTTATCAGCAGATGACTATGCCACTATTGTTGCCCAATCGTATTCTATGCCACAGGCGAAAGGTAAGAAATTCCACCTTTATGGACCTGAGAAAATAAGTTTTTACGAGGCTGTGGATAAATATAGGCAAGTGTTTCACCCAAATATTAAGAAAGTCAGTCGTATACCTATCTTTATGGCACAATTTATAGCTTTTCTCAGTTATTCCGAATACTTGATGCGTGTATCGAAGATGATGAAGTATTTTTACAAGGTAGGTGAATGTGGCGATCCTACAGAAACATACAAGGTTTTCGATCCACCTAAAACCACCTATGGTCAGTGGCTGGAGAAAAGGAAAAAGCTCACAAATCCAGAGTTTTTCGAACAATTTAAATAATTTTGTTGTTAAAAATGGGTTTTTCCAATGGCTCGTATAATGGCTATCGATTATGGGCTAAGACGTGTAGGACTGGCCGTCACTGACCCATTGCAGATTATTGCTTCACCACTGGAAACAGTCGGAACAGGAAGGATTAAAGATTATCTGAAGGACTATCTCAGTAGGGAGAAAGTGGAGAAAATCATTATTGGCCTGCCAATGCGTGCAGATGGTACATTACCTCCATGGGCACAAGCCATTAAAGATTTTGCTCAAGAATTGAAAGAAATGTTCCCTGGTATTGACATAGAATTTTATGACGAGAGATATACATCTAAGATGGCTCAGCAGGCTCTCATACAAGGTGGTTTTCGTAAAAAGGACCGACAGAAAAAAGAAAACCTGGACAAAATGAGTGCAGCTATTATGCTTCAGGAGTATCTTGGAATTATCTAAAAAACATTGCGCCGTATGAGAAAAGTTTATATCCTGGTTTTCATTGCTTTTGCGTTATTCTCTTGCAATAAAAATCTGAAGCTTGGTTCCCCTCTGCTTTATCCAGATATTATTGACTACACAGCAGTCCCCCAGAGCCCCACTGACCTGGGTAAAAACGCTTTCATGGACAAAGGTAGCTGGTTTGGACTGAGTTTTTATTCTGACCAGAGGATAGGCATCGCAGGATTGTTTGGATCTAATATTGGCAGTTGGATTAGCAATAATTTGTGCCAAATTACTGTCGAAGGCCTGCAGCTGGGAACAGTCGAAAGCAGGTTCTATCCCGGTTTTTACACTCAGCGGTTACAAGGTGATTCGTTGCGCCTTAGCTCCAGGGTCTTTTTTTATTCTTCGGATCTGGCTGTTGTAGAAGTGGATTTAACAAATATCTACAAATCCCCGGTCCAGGTAAAGATGAGGATGGAAGGAAGCATTTTCTCCCCGTTAAAATGGTCAATAAGGGACACAATAATATATACCGGTTTCAAGCGTCTGGGACATAGTTTTATTATTGCCATTGCCAGTAATATGAAGTTTGATACTTTATCCCTTTCGCCGTCTTATTACACGTTTGTTTCAAAGCCTTACCAGCTTCAACCACGGGAGACCCAGTCTTTCAGAATCTTTGTCTATTTCGGGCAAAAAAGTATAAACCTGTCTAAGGCTAAGGATTTTGTTCGTAATGCCGGTGACCTGTTCAAGCCAACGTATAACCAGTGGGTGTCATATATTCATTCCCAGGCCATGGATGTGGATCTGAATTACAAGGTTGTTGCAATCAAGTCTATCCTAACCCTGGTTAATAACTGGAAAAAGGCTTACGGCCCTTTCGAGCAGGATGTCATTATTCCCTCTTATTCTGCAGGCTATTTTACAGGCATCTGGGCATGGGATACGTGGAAACATGCTGCTGCAACTGCACTCTTTGACCCTACGTTGGCAGAAAAACAAATACTTGCAATGCTTAGCAACCAGGATACGGCAGGTATGATATACGACTGTGTGTGCCTGGATGAGACTCGTAATTATGATAGTGTTATAGTCAATAACCTGGATACCAAGCCTCCTTTAGCCGCCTGGGCAGTGTGGCAGGTATTTGAACAAAACCATGATACTGCTTTTCTGGGGAAAGTTTACCTGCCTCTAAAGCGTTTTCATTATTGGTGGTATAAATACCGGGATTACAACCACAATGGCCTGTGTGAGTATGGCGCGCGTAGTGATAAGGTATATGCTGCACGCTGGGAGAGCGGCATGGACGATGCAGTGCGCTTTGATACTGCACGCTTGATAGAAAATGATGCAGGGCAATATAGTTTAATGCAGGAGTCTCCTGACCTTAATGCTTTTCTGTATGCCGACAAGGTTTACCTTAGCCGTATAGCTAGCGTTATAGGCAGGGGAAAAGATGCCCAGAGATATGAATTGGAAGCCAACCGCCTGGCACAGCAGATCAATGCCAGGTTATGGGACAGACAGGACCAATGGTACTATGACCGTCATACTGTTTCCGGACGTTTTATCCGTGTGCGCGAGTCCACAGGCTGGATCCCATTGTGGGCAGGGGTGCCTGACTCCAGCCAGGCTGCTGCCATAGCCCGGCGCATGGCAGATACGGGTGAGTTTAACACACTCGTACCCCTGCCCACGGTTTCAGCATCTGACCCACATTTTATGACTGGATACTGGCGAGGACCTGTGTGGATCGACCAGGTCTATTTTGGTATTTCAGGCTTGAGGCGTTATGGTTATGATAGCCTGGCCAATGCGTTGCTGGATAAGCTTGTACATAATGCACATGGTATGCTTGGCCAGGGAGAGCTATATGAGAATTACAATCCTATTGATGGGAAACCTATGAATGCACGTAATTTTTCGTGGACAGCAGCCAGTCTTTTATTAATGTTAAATCATCAAGGAAAATGAGGAAATTGTCTTTTTTGTTTTTTGTACTCATTGTACAGTATACGGCCTTGGCTCAGGGGCTGGAACAGAGATTATGGCTCGAACGAAACATTGTATTGCTAAAAAATAGCAATTCTTTTGTGCCATTGATGAGGTTAGATACTTTGAATTTTTCTGTGGAAATACAGGACCAGGAGCTTATCCCTTTTTATTCGGCATTTGTGCGGTATGCCCGTATTGTCAATACTACCAAAGCAAATGTGTTTGTATATCCTCTCAGGGGCAGTGAGATGCCTGTTGCATTCCGTCATCCAAATATTATTGTTGTTTTTTCACCTAACCAGTGTATAATTGATTCAATAGCTGCCGAGGCAGATGTGTTGTTATATGTGCCTTCGGATGATTCGTTAGCACAGGATTATGCAGTGCAGGTGCTTTTTGGTGCAATAGCAGCCAGGGGAAGGCTTAAGGACTCCACCAGATTTTTCGACCGTGGTTTTGGTATAATGACACATGGAGGATTAAGACTCAAATATACAGTTCCTGCAGAATTAGGACTTGATTCGGCTTACATTTCCGGGCAGATAGACTCTATAGTTAACAACGCCATACGGCTACATGCTTTCCCTGGTTGCCAGATCCTTGCTGCCAAGGATGGTAAAGTGTTTTTTTACAAGGCTTATGGCTATTTGACTTATGATAGTATCCTGCCAGTGAGCATGAATAATATATACGACCTGGCATCAATTACCAAAATTGCTGCAGCAGCGCCCTGTCTGATGAAGTTATATGACCAAGGGTTGTTGGATCTGAATGCAACACTGGGGGATTATTTCCCCTGGTTAAGGTTTAGTAATAAGCGCAATGTCTCCTTACTTGATGCGCTAACACACCAAGCAAGGCTAAAGCCATGGCTAGCTTATTGGACTTATACCCTGGACAGACATGGCGAGCTAAAGAAAAAATATTTTTCCACAGATAGCTCGGCCCGTTATCCTTATCCTGTGGCCGGCGGCTTGTATGCAAGCCGCCGGGCCGTGTGGCTGGTCCATAGGCTGATACGCCGTTCACCCTTGTTGCCGGAGAAAAAATACCGTTATAGCGACCTGTCTTTTTATCTTTATCCAGAGTTAGTCGAGAGCTTGACAGGGGAGGATTTCCAGTCTTGCCTGCAACGGAATTTTTACAGGCCTCTGGGGGCATGGCGTATGGGCTTTAGGCCTTATAGGCGTTTTCCGATAGAGATGATTGTACCTACAGAATATGATTCGGTTTTCAGAAAGCAACAAGTTTGGGGCACAGTGCACGACGAAGGCGCTGCAATGATTGGAGGGGTGAGTGGGCATGCAGGTCTTTTTGCCAATGCCGATGACCTGGCAAAACTCATGCAAATGTATCTCAATTATGGCACTTATGGAGGACGCAGGTATATATCTGACACGACATTGCGCAGATGGACTTCTTATCAATTTACACAGCAAGGTAATAGACGGGGTATTGTCTTTGACAAACCATTACTCGAGCATCCAGAGCTTGGCACTCCTTCTCCTATGGCCTCGCCTGGGAGTTTTGGACATTCGGGCTTCACTGGTACATTTACGTGGGCAGACCCTCAGACGGGATTGTTATTCGTTTTCCTGTCAAACCGCGTTTATCCGACGCGCAAGAACCTAAATCTTATCCATTATAATGTCCGTACAAACATACATTCAGTCCTTTATGAGGCAATTTTTAAAGCTCAAAGCAATGAGGAGAATAATTAATGTATTGATAATTTTTATGTTGCCGCTATTGCTAATGGCCCAGATAGGAACAACTAGCTATGATAACACACTGCTTGCCTCGTTTGTTTATGAGCAGGGGCAATACCGTTTTCATATACACGACTTGCAGAGTGGGCACATGATTAACAAAATAAATGCAGGTTTTAGCAAGCTTACAAAAGTGCGCTTTAGCAAGGATAAAAAATTTCTTATTGACCTGTCACAGAATACATTGTTTGTTTATGATGTAT
>JALWNS010000528.1:5294-9047 GCA_027083655.1 Bacteroidales bacterium
GAAATTTTACCAGGTATCCAGTTTTGATATTTCAGATAATGGTTATCTAGCTGTAATCTCCAATTCTTATCCATATACAATAAATCTGAAGGATGGCCAGAAGGTACGTTATTCCATTTCTGCAGGCAAGGTTGCCCGCTCAGTGACTATATCACCACAGGCACAATTTTTAGCTGCGATTACCCGCGACAATATGGTTTATGTTTACTCGTTATCCAATCCAGCACCTCTGGATGTATTGCATGGGGACCAGGTGCGCCTGGATGACAAGACCCTAACAACAGTACGCACAGACAGGTCTAATATCCTGATAACAACTTATGAACTGGGAGGGCAAGGTCTGACAGGGAAATTTAGCTTCGATGCGGCTAATGCCCTGCAAAATACTGGATTACCAAAGGCATTTTTATCCCCTTCGCAGAGTTTATTAAGTGATGAAGGAGGACTGGTAGCCCTCTATCTCAACCAGCCTGCAAACCCCAGGGTCGTTATCTTTGACACCCGCCAGGGGCAGAAAAAAGCTATTATTGACAATACCCATTCTCCAATGGCTAGTCTTAAACCAATGGCGTGGGTTGGCAAGTCAAAGCTTATACTTGAAGGTAATGGTCTTGATGGACTGGAATATGACCTGGCAACAGGCCTGCTAACAACCTTACATTGGGAGATGTTTAACCCTTCGCATAATCCTGCCCTTTTGCCAAAGGAACAACGCTTTAAACGCCGTTTTAGCCCGGATTATCATTATGTAGTTATGCCTCTGTACGAAGGACGCCGCAGGTTTTTGTTGATACGTGATGCACTGGTCGATAGCAGACAGATAAGTTATGCAGATGCAGATTTTATAACTTTTTCGCATGATAGCCGCCAGATGTTTCTCCTGGTGCAAGGGATAGTTTTTCAGCTAAACACAGTAAATATCAGGCAAGCAATGCAGGCTGGCACCGTGGCAAAGCTCACACAGCTCGGTACTGCAGTTTATGGACAAATTGTTGAGGAGCTAAAGCCCCGTGACGACAAGCCTCCTGCAGGATATAGGTATCCTTTCACGCAAAACTTGGTCAAAGTAACAGATCTTGATACACAAAAATTATTTGTCTTGTTCAGGGGAATGAACTTAGACCCAAAGAATGTGGAAGTTAAGCTCAATCTCATAGACGATCAAGGTAATCTGATAACGGGTGCCACCGATCCACAGTGGCTCTATCTATGGTGTAATCTGCTAATACAAAATAAGTCACTCAAAGTAGAGCAGGAAAATTTCGTTGTACAGGAAGTGCATGAAACAGAGCCCACAGCCTATGCACTGGTACTTGACCATAGTGGATCCATGGGTGATGAGCGGGCTAATGCTTTGCAATTTGGAGCATGGCAGCTTATTTACAAGAAAAGGCCACAGGATGCTTTTATGCTAATAAAATATGACAATAGGCCAAAGCTAGAGGTTAAGTTGACAACCAATAAATCGTCTTTTTACAAACCACTAAGCAATCAAGGATTACAGGGTTATGGCGGTGGTACAGCTTTGAATGATGCTTTGTATATGGCTATTTCAGGGCTTGCCAAAGCTACTGGCTACAAGCGCAAGGTAATATATTTGTTTACAGATGGTTATGAGAATGCCTCACAACATACCAAGTCACAGGTTTTACAGGCAGCTATACGTAATCAAGTAGAGATATTCACAATAGGCTTTGGTAATGATGTTAATGAGCAGTATTTGCAGGATGTGGCATATTTGACAGGCGGCGCGTTTTATCATATTTACCGCACCAGCGAGCTGCGCCGTATTTTTACAGATGTAGATCTGAAACGCCGCTATTATTACCGTGTGAGTTTTATGACTGATTACCCGGGGAAATATATAGCCCTGTTGCAGCTATGCCAGGATTTTAATCATCACGACTCTCTGGTGCTCAGGTTTACAAATGATCCAGCGGTGCCGCCTGATAAACGGACTATTGAACCCAATCCGCAGATCTCTACATCCCAGCAAAGGGCTTTTGAGAAAAAGACCATACCATGCCGTCCACCTGATAAACCGGTCTCTGATCCACAGGTAATAGCCGAGTTCAACCAGATACATTTTCCAGATATCTTGTTTGCCTTTGATAGTGACCGCATTGTCAAGAGCGAGGAGCAAGGGCTAAATGAAATAGCTGCTTTTATGAAGCGGCACCCACAGGTTTATTTGATGATCGAAGGCTATACCGATAGCATCGGCTCGTATGAATATAATCTGCGGCTTTCACAACGGCGAGCCGAGGCAGCCAAGCGCTTACTTGTAGCCAAAGGTATAGCTCCTGGAAGAATATTTACCCGTGGCTATGGAGAGAGTAAGCCCGTGGCATCCAATGCCACTGACCAGGGCCGTGCCCGCAACCGTCGCATAGAGTTTCATATTTTCAGGTACTGAGAGCATGGCTTGGAATGAGCAATTTTGCGGAGTCAAAATGGTAAAATCTTTTGAAGAGATTTTCTCAAGGAGTTGCAGGATTTTTTACTTGAGGGAGAAACTTTGTCTTTAGTTTTCTCTCTGAGGCTTCTATCCTGCTGATGAATTCGTTGTAAGTCCTGGCCTGGGGCACGGGGAAGCCGTAAGTGCCTATCTGTCCGCCGTAGCCGTTGAGGTAGCCAATTGTTTTTTCTCCTTTTTTATCATTATCTTGAGTAGGAAAAATTAAATAACCTTTCTTGGCGGGTAAAACGTGCATATACGTAATTAATTGATACCAATCGCTTCTTTTAGTTTCTGTATCAGAAATAGAAGGTGATAAATCCTTATATTTTGCATCAAGGACAGTTTCTTTTTCTTTATAAAAGTCCGGATAGATAACTCCCTTATTGTTTCCTTTTTCATCTGTAAATAAATATTTTTTTCCTGTGCCTGCTTTGTTTCTTGGATGCTTAAATCCTGCATCTTTTAAAATAGTATTAAGATATTCTTCCCAGAGCCAAGCTCCGTCAAACAGAACACCGTAAACTCGTTTTTTAGATTCGCGATAAGCAATACTTTCATAACCCAGAATTTCAATGCAAACACGCCGAAGAGGTTCGTATTCAGTAAAAAAAGGATGATTCAATGGTCGTAAATTTTTATATCTAACCTGCTGACGTTCAGACTTTTTATAATTTGATGTGATTTGTTTTATCAAATGGATATTTTGCAAAACTTCTGTATCCCTTAAAATACCAAGTCCATCTCGTTCTTGAATAAATTCTATTGTGTGGCGTATCAACTGGGTTATTTTATTGTCATAAGAATACTCACGGACATCATAAGCTATATTGCCTTGAAAAGGTATGTTTTGCTTTATGTGTCGGCTAATATTTATTCGTCCTTTTACATTCGTATCATTATATTGATTCCAAACATATTCTTTGTAAAGTCCCTGCTGTAAAGCCTTTTTCAGCAAAGCCACAAAAACAAAATATAATAAAAACCGCCAAATATCATCTTTCCCGAAACTGCTTTGATAGTCCACTAAATTCATGGCAAAAACCCTGGAGAGCATATACTGCAAAAAATATTGCTTGTCGTCCGTGTCAAAACGTGAACGTATGGTTATCAATAAATCGCCTATGCCTATAAAACCCATTAAATTGCCTGTATTAACTTTGTTACCGTCAATTGTGAAAATAGTTTGGCTTTCAATATCGTCTTTGAAATCTTTTTCGTCTTGCGGATAGATAAAAAGATTTGGATATTTATTTTTTAAGTCTTTTAATTTTTGGTTGGCAATTTTTTCTAAT
>JALWNS010000529.1 GCA_027083655.1 Bacteroidales bacterium
ACGCTACTAATAATAACCATTTCCCAACTACTTTTTGCACAAAGGATTGAAAGCATTAGCACTGTGTGGTCTGGCGATGATGCCTGGGAACAATGGCGAATCAATACTTCCTCTGGTAGTGGTGAGCTCCGCACTGTATGGTCAAATGATCCTTACTCATGGAGATATTCCCTGCCAGGAGACGCCGGAACAATACGTGCTCTCTGGTCTAATGATGACTCCAGGTGGCGGCTCACTTCTGAAATAACCCACTGCCAGATAAGGCAAAAATGGTCTGATGACTGGCATTCATGGGAGATAGCATGCGACTCTACCGACATAGATATAAGAACCAGCTGGAGCGGTGACGATGCCTGGGACGACTGGCGTGCTACCAGCGACCAGGGAGAAATAAGAATACGTGCCCGTTGGTCTGATGACTGGACAGATTGGGACATAGACGACCAGATGCAGGCACCTGCTTCGGAGAAATTGGCAGCAATATTTATTGCTATTTACACAGCACAAAAAATCGCACAAAAACAACACTAATGAAGCTTTTTTACAGGTCGTATGGTCAGGGAGAACCAATGCTTATTTTGCATGGCCTCTTTGAAATGTCTGACACATGGGTCGGCTTTGCAAAGCATTGGGCTCAGAAATATCATGTAATATTGCCCGACTTGAGGAACCATGGCTTCTCACCCCATGCACCAGAGCATAACAGCCAGGTCATGGCCGACGACATAATGGAACTTACACAGGAGCTGAAGCTAAACGGCATCATCCTCATTGGTTATTCTATGGGAGGGCGTGCGGCAATGAATTTCACCCAGCGTTTCCCATATATTGTTAAAAAGCTTATTGTCATTGACATGGCGCCTGATAGCTACGGCCCTGATGATTTTCTGGGGCAGCATACATACCTGATGAAAATGACCAATGTCCTGGACATAAACCCCCTTCTCTACAACACCCGCGAGGAGATTCTACAAGAGGTCCAGAAAATCATAGACAACCCACGTCTCACAGGCTTAATAATGAAAAACCTTAAAGCACGTGCAGGACGTTATGAATGGAAATTTAATGCTCCTGTCCTGAAGAAGTACATTAACAACCTGCGTGATTATCCTATTGACCTGGACAAGGCAGTACACACTCCTTCGCTCTTTGTCCGTGCCGAGCAGAGCCCTTATATCAGAGAAAAGCAGATTGAATTAATCAAACGCGTATTCACAGACCACAGACTGGTAACTATTCCAGGCACCACACATTTCCTTCAGGTCGAGCGGCCAGGAGAGCTCATGCGCACAGTTGATGAGTTCGTGGGATAATCTTTGTGTAGTAAAAATAAGACGAGGCTGTCCAATTGGACAGCCTCGTCTATTTATATGTGTGAATATATTGCTTATGCTTTCTTTGCTTCGTGGAGCATTTTTTCACCTTTCTCAATAGCCTCTTCTATTGTACCGACCATGTAGAATGCAGCCTCGGGATATTTATCAAGCTCACCAGAGAGAATCATCTTAAAGCCTTTGATGGTGTCTTCTATCTTGACGAACACACCGGGACGTCCTGTAAATTGCTCTGCCACGTGGAAAGGCTGTGAGAGGAAACGCTGAACACGACGTGCACGGTGAACGATAAGCTTGTCTTCCTCTGTCAATTCTTCCATACCTAGAATAGCAATGATGTCCTGAAGCTCCTTGTAACGCTGCAGGATCTGCTTAACCTCCATAGCTACACGGTAATGCTCCTCGCCCACGATATCTGGTGTAAGTATCCTGGATGTAGAGTCAAGTGGGTCAACTGCTGGATAAATACCAAGCTCTGCAATTTTACGGCTAAGCACTGTAGTAGCGTCCAGGTGTGCGAATGTAGTAGCTGGAGCAGGGTCTGTCAGGTCGTCTGCAGGAACGTAGATAGCCTGTACAGAAGTAATAGAACCATGCTTTGTAGATGTGATTCGCTCCTGCAGCTCACCCATCTCTGTAGCTAATGTAGGCTGGTAACCTACAGCAGAAGGCATACGTCCCAGAAGTGCAGAAACCTCAGAACCAGCTTGAGTGAAACGGAAAATATTATCAATAAACAGAAGTATATCTGCCCCTTGCCCTTCTCCTTCTCCATCACGGAAATATTCAGCCACTGTCAGAGCAGAGAGGGCTACACGAGCACGGGCTCCTGGCGGCTCGTTCATCTGGCCAAACACCATTGTGACGTTTGACTGCTTGAGTGCCTCAGGATCTACTTTGCTCAGGTCCCAACCTCCTTCTTCCATTGATTTCTTAAACTGTTCACCATATTTCAATACACCAGACTCCAGCATCTCACGCAACAAGTCATTACCTTCACGAGTACGCTCACCTACACCGCCAAAGACAGACATTCCAGAGTAAGCCTTGGCAATATTGTTAATAAGCTCCATGATAATAACCGTCTTTCCAACACCTGCACCGCCGAACAGACCTACCTTACCACCTTTGGAATAAGGCTCAATCAGGTCGATAACCTTGATACCTGTGTAAAGTACCTCTGTTTCGGTTGAAAGCTCTTCGAAATCAGGAGCTTCACGATGAATAGGATAGCCCCGCGACTTGTCCACTTCGCCAATACCATCAATAGCTTCACCGACTACATTAAACAGACGCCCCTTTATCTGCTCACCAATAGGCATTTTTATAGGACTACCAGTAGCAATAACGTCAACACCTCGTTTAACACCATCGGTCGAATCCATAGCAATTGTACGGACTGTATGCTCACCAATATGCTGCTGTACTTCAAGAATAAGTTTTTTACCATCTGGGCGTGTCAGCTCCAAAGCATCGTAAATATTAGGTAAATCTTTGGCATTTTCAAATGTAACGTCAATAACAGGACCTATAACCTGTGCAACTTTACCAACTACTGCCATTTATTGTTGTGTTTTTAACATGTTTAACCACTTGAGAGACAAAAATAATACTTTTGAATAATTAAAAAAATAAATTTAACACCCTAAATCACTACTGGCCTACACGGCTCCCCATTTTATCATACTTAGAAGCATTAGAGGGGTCTATCTGCTTCATTATCAATGCTGCCTGACGAGCCTCTGGCATTGGTGCTTCTGAAAAAATATTTATTATCTCATCACGTTTAGTATCCAGGAATAGACGTATCAAAAAGCTCTGGGGCTTACGTTTGTAAAGCACAAGCATGTCTTTTAGTGCAGAGAGAACACCCTGACGGCCTGCACTAATATCCTGGGCCATAAGGTCTAGACCTAACCTGTGATATTTATACATAGCAGAATGAAAAGGAGCAAAACTCTCCTCTGTCAGATCACGTGCTAAATAATAACGGTTGTCATAACGATTTGTGCCACTAGCCCGCCATGCATCAGACAGCCCACTCTGGGCATTAGACACAATTGTTTTCATCTTCTGGAAAAACTCCGCTCCACCATTCTCTGAAAAAGTATCAAAGTCCATACCCAGGATGAAATAAGCATAATATGCCAAGGTATAAGCTAGCTCTGTCGTATAACTACGCTCATTGAACTCAATAGGCTGATTCTCAATATAACGGAACTTGAACCAACCGCTCTTCTCCTTGATATTTATAACAGGTGAGGTATATGATGAATTGTACACTGGCCTTGTAGAAGACACCTGTATTGTTCCTTCGAAATAGTCAGTACCGTTAAACTTTGTTATGATTATCAATATACTACAATCTATCCTCTCCTCGGGAGAAAAAACATAATTAGTCCAACGGGTTGTATTCATAAACTCCATTATATCCTTTTGCATTGATTGGAAAATCTGGATATTGGTTGTTTTTACTTGTGAATGATTAATCGATACACGACAATTTAGCTCTTGAGGATAAGATGTATAAACTAAAACCATAAAAAAAATAAAAACCACTATACGTCTCATAAGGTTAATTATTTAAAAGACCTTTTTGTTTAACGAATTTATCGAAATTTTATTAAACGTATTATGAAAATCCATTTATTTTTGTAACTTATAGGAAGAAATATTCAAGTACAAAGTTATGAATAAAAAGTTTAGCATAGTATTAATAATTCTTGCTATTATTTTTAGTAGTGGATGTAAAAAAAATGATCTGAAATACGAACAGGGATTAGTCAAAGATACAATAATAGTTGATGGCCAACCAAGAAGGTATGCTATATACATCCCACAAGACATTGAAGATCAAGAAGTACCACTGGTTTTTGAATTACATGGTGGCGGAGTTTACATAGAAGATATGACAGGCGAGAGCGGTTATAAGACACCATATAAACTATGGATGGACCTGGCAGAAGAAAACAAATTCATAGTAGTTTATCCCGAAGGTTTGCCCGGTGCTTATGGCAAGCCTACATGGAATGATTGCAGGGCTGATTGCATCGTCAACTCCAATGCCGATGATGTCCATTTCATCGACACATTGATAACTGTACTGTCAACTAAGTATAAAATAGATCCAGAGAGAATTTATGTATCAGGTACATCAAACGGGGGATTTATGGCTTTGAGACTGGCCGTAGAGCTATCGGACAGAATAGCCGCAGTTGCAGCAGTAGCTGCTGCCATGCCGGCAAAATCCGAATGTTCAGGTCCAACTAACTACATTTCAGTGCTTTTTATGAACGGAACAGATGATAACCACATGCCTTATGATGGTGGCATAATTGGAGACCCGCCTGACTCTACACATGGTAGCGCTATGTCTACCCAAGCCTCTGTCCGTTTTTGGGTAGATTTTCTTCATACAGATACAGTACCCACTGTTTATACATACCCTGACCTTGACACCTCAGACGGTGGCATTGTTGAAAGATTTACATACGCCAATGGCTATGAAAACACACAGGTCATTCTTTACAAAATCAACGGCGGAGGACACAGTGCCCCAAGCATAAAAGAGCAATACTCAGAGCTTTTCGAACGGTACTTTAACAAACAAAACCATGACATTGAGATGACCACAGAAGTATGGAACTTCTTCAAAGACAAGACACTGCATTAATCATTCAATATCAAATACAAAAATACGCATCATTTCGCTATCTCCAGAAGTGCCCAGGACAAAAACACTTTTATCAACCAGTGTTACACCTGCATTGACTATCCACACCAGTCCATCTATCTTGCCAAGCTTGGTCTCCTGGCCGTCTAACAAAGCATAGACATATTCTGCAGAATCATTATCATCCCATGCGAGGGTGATTATCTGGCCATCCTTGTATACACCTGCTATAAAATCTGCATGCTCGGCCGTCTCAATCTGTGTCTCCCCTGTCTCCATATCAAAGATAAAGATCTGCCTTTGGTCAATCTGGGCCCCATCTGTACCGAGGACATACACTTTGTTGTCCCATAGCGATACCTGAAAATTCAATATATAAAGGAGATTTTTGATTGTGCCGGCCAACATTGTCTGGCCCTTGTCATTTATCCTGTAAACCTCCTCCTGGTTAGCCTGCATATTCCACTTAAGCCCCACGATATCATCCTTATACAACCCGGCAATAAAATCAATCCCCGAAGCATCTATAGTTGTAGTCTCCTTACTGTCAATATCAAAAACATATATCTTGTCATCACCGCCAAGAACATAGATCTTCTTATCAGTGTAAAATTCACTCAAATTCTTGATAAACTCCAGGCCTTCTATAACGCCATAAACCTCAGCCTTATCCTCCTGTGTGTTATACCTCATTACCAGCTCCTGGTGGTTAGCGTCATCCCATTTTATGTAATAGCAGTCCACGTTATCAGACACGCTATCCACAGGCGACATTTCGGTACTGTCTGCAAACTTAACATGTACCAGTGGATAACCATTATTTTTAATCTCTGTGCGAAAAAGCAAGGTCTTCTTGCTACTAAAAATGTTTATCTTTTGGCACTGGGAGAGCAAGAGTAACGAAACAATGGCCAGAACATATACTATACGTCTCATTGTTAACTAGTTTTATAATTAAACAAAATTTACATTATCGCCACGAGAAATTACAAATATGCACCTGCTTTTTTTTAAACATAAAAAAGGACATGCCAGCCACTTGCCAGCATGTCCACTCCCATTTATGAGAAAGCTAATGTTATTGGTAATTACAGGAATATTCTCAGATAAAGACCTGAGACAAGATTGTAATTGAAGCTCAGGCTAAAATGTCCAGGAATGTCCTCAGTCCTGATCTCATAAATGATGTTATTAGCATCGTTGAAATCAAAGTATTCATAAGTTCTTTTGCCCGGGAAAAAGTAACTTCCTCCTCCATAAAAACTAACATTTCCACCCACAGCAATTTTGGGTAAAACAAAAAGGTCAACACCCAAAATACCAGTCATACCAAGGCCAATACCTCCGCCATATCTGACAGACAATGTGCGGTAACCATTTCTGGTAGGAGCACTAAAAAAATCTATGTTTACATCAAAAGAATTATAATTATCAACTGGTTCAACATAATAACTTCTGCAATAAACGGCCTCCACTGTATCAATTGTAGAAAAATCATAACCAGGTGTAAACTTTGATATTGGGCCCAATATATAACCCAGGTTAAACAGGTAACCATAATATAGCTGGAAACGGCCTCTGTTCATGCGCCACTGTGTACCTATGCCTACTTTAACACGATAAAAATCAATCGTTAGCTTATCTTTGACCTTGTAAAACTCATCTGGTATAGTAGTATATGGATCTACTATATAGACCAATGCATCGTAAAACCTTGTCTCGTGCTTACCATAATAATCAAGAGAATAAATCCTGGCCTTATTGTCCGTTATCATATGTAGCAATGTTGGAGAAAATGACAGGTTCAAAGGATTATAAAAGTTATCATCTGAGCCCACACGAATAATATTGCCCACAAAATTGATAAAAGGCGAAGCACTAAGCGTAACCGCCCAATCACCCTTCTGTGGATAGAGCTTCTGATATTTTAGGCTATCCTGTGCCTGGAGAGAGAAAAACAGCACTGAAGAGAGCAGGACAAGTACAAATCTACGCATAGTAAAGAAGTTTTAAGGTTTCTTTACCTAAGTTAGATAATTGCTAAAACATTCACTAATGTAATGAGGTTTACTGCAAGCCTTGTGTGATTTTACTATTCTTTGACTAGATTTTGTGGCTTTTTTATAAATTTTTATCCACTGGACATTTTCGCCTTTAATTTCAACCTGCCAACACCTCCCAAAGTGCTTGTTTTATGCGCTGCATAGCCTCATCTATTATTGCTTCGTCTATAGCAAAAGACAAACGCATAAACCCCGGTGCACCAAATGCCTCGCCTGCTACAAGGGCCACATGAGCCCGGTCCAGCAGGTAAAGGGCCAGGTCAGTAGTGGTGCCTATGACCCTGTCCCCTGCCCTGCGTCCAATATAAGCACTAAAATCAGGAAAGATATAAAAACTACCACGGGTGGGCATGAATTTTACTTCTGGTATATCCTGCAAATGCAGTACAATCACATCACGGCGGCGGCGCAGCAGTTCCCTGCGCTCATTAATTATCTCTTCACCATCCCAGAGAGCCGCCGCCGTTGCTTTTTGCGCTATAGCATTGACACCAGATGTCATCTGTCCCTGCAGTTTTTTACACGCCGAGGTGAGCCACTCGGGAGCTGCCATGAACCCCACACGCCAACCTGTCATTGCATAGGTCTTGGACACACCATTAACAAGAATTAGCTGGTCACGTATCTGTGGAAAAACACCCATGCTCACAAACTCGCCTTCGTAAACAAGCTGGTCATATACTTCATCGCTGATGACCATCACATGCTTATGCCGTGCCAGCACCTGTGCTATTGCCTCCAGTTCTTCCCGCGTATAAACAGCGCCTGTGGGATTGCCAGGATTGTTGAGCAGAACAAGCCTTGTCCTCTCTGTAATTGCCTCCTCCAGCTGGCCAGGTGTTACTTTAAATTCCTGCTCCAGCCCTGTATATAGATAAACCTGCCTACCACCTGCAAGGTTAATAAGCTCATTATAGGTCACCCAGTAAGGAACAGGCAGGATGACTTCATCACCAGGATTAATGAGGGCCATAATAACATTAGCCAGCGTGTGCTTGGCTCCATTGGACACAAGTATATTTTTGTGATGATAACGGTAGCCAGTTTGACGGTAAAACTTTTCTATTATCGCATCCAGCAGGTCAGGATAACCTTCCACAGGCGGGTAATGGGAAAAATTATCATCTATAGCCTGGTGTGCTGCCTGCTTGATATAATCAGGTGTGTTAAAATCCAGGTCACCGAGGCTAAGGGTGATAACGTCCTTGCCCTGTGAGCGGAGCTCACGTGTGAGACGTGCCATCAGGATAGTCTTTGACTCCTCCATGCGCAGGATACGGTCTGAGAGCTTCATGTCGTGATTTTTTCAGTCTTTAGACAAATGTGGGTATAATTATTGTTTCTGGCAAAATCATTAACCGACAAAAACACAAGCCAGCACCAGGCCTACCAGTCATGACCATCTGGAGCTCCAGGAAGGAAAGCATAATCTTTAACACACTAAAACACAATCAAATACAAACAACGGATTAATAATACCATTTACAAAATGTATTTGACCTAAAAAAAACTTTGTGAGACTTTGCGACCTGCTTTGGGTAACTTTGTGATTAGAACAATTTATATTAATAGTAGGTATAACAAATTCTACACCTCCGATAGCCCCGGCGCCTGGCCTCCTGCTCGTGGGTTGTCGGAAATAAAAAATTAAATAACTTCAAAAAAAGAAAAGTGTCTTTTAAAATGATTTCTTACTAAACCTATACTTTTTTCGTTTTTAAAGAACTTATTATGATAATAACTTGGTTCCTTCTTAAGCTCATCAATGTATTCTGCTAAAATCTCAATAATTTGTTCATAAATATCTTCAAAAAAATTTCTTTGATCAGTATCTAACATCTTAAAAAGATCTAAAATATTCTCTCTATTATCATCTACATCATAACCTTTATTTCTCAAAAAATCCTTATACAAATTCAAAACAAAATATTCTGTATGTAAAATAAAATCTAATCTATAAGCT
>JALWNS010000530.1 GCA_027083655.1 Bacteroidales bacterium
GTTTACAAGCATTTTGCTATCCCTATTGCAGAGGCAGGAGGTAACCTGTCTGTGCAGTTTGATGATTTGCGTTTCCCGCTTCATCCAGATGATGAGAGCATGTTTGGCTCGGCAGCTGAGGCAGATTATTATTTTCTGACCAGGCTTTATGATAGTTTGAGTAGAGATTACCCAGATATGAGAATTGCTTTTTGTCCTCCTTTTTACTGGGGACCGACATCACCGGCTCCTTATCCGGAATCAAGGGATGATTATCTGTATAAGATTGGCACACTGCCAGATGCTTTTGATATTTACTGGACAGGTCCGCGGGTAAGAAGCGATACAGTGACTGCGGAGGAAGTGCAATGGGAAACTGACAGAATAAAGCGCAAACCTCTTGTGTTCCAGAATGGTGTTGGTACACCACATGCCTATGATTATCATTACGTGACAGACCCTCTTTATAGCTTAAAAGGTTGGTACTATGACGGTTATCTGGATGACATCAAGTCTTATATGATGAATGGCAGTGATGTCGCCAAAAGTGGAGCCCTGGTAAGCATTGCAGACTGGACTTGGAACAATCTGGCCTATGACCCGGAGTCAACGGTAGAGGATGCAGCTAAGAAATTGGCTAGTAGCGAGGCTTATCCGGTTCTGAAGGCCATGAACCGTCTGCTTTCGGTCTTTGACCCTTATGGATTTGAGCTATCTTTTGATGCCTTGAGGAATATCGCAGATCTAAATGCTGCATTGGACAGTCTGGAGATTTTGAACGATGAGCTGCAACAGATACATGGAGGAAGTGCAGAGTTCTGGACCGCAATAAATAGCGTGCATGTTGACAATGCACGGCGTTTTGTGGAAAAGCTAAATGAGATATACCAGGACCCTGTTGTACAGCAAATAATTCAACGTCCAGATGCCTCTGTTACAATGTATTTCGCTGTTAAAGATGGAAATTTTGATCCAAATTCTGATGATCTGCTCATTGAACCAGGCGATTTCTCGGGGTGTGGAGTGATTAATTATGGATATATCAATTCCGAAGCAGGTATTTATCTTGAAGAACGTCCTACGGCTTATGTCACAGGGCAGGGTACACCTACTTCTGAGATGACCGCAAGTTTCTCTTTGAGCCAGTTGTCTGGTGGAGGCTACCAGCTTATTATCACTGGAGCGGATGATTTTCTGCCTGAGAAATGTCCCATTAGAATTACATTGAATAATCATGTGATCTTCGAAGGTCCAAATCCTTTTTCAAATAAGACCTGGGACACGCAGATTTTTGATATTTCTGCATACGTCCTCAACGGAACAAATGTTTTGACTATTACCAACACCAGTCCAAATGGCAATTTTGATGCACCGCCTGCTTTTCTGGTGAATTATGTCGTGGTGCGCCAAAAATAGGACCTGTTGCAATTGTTTAACGGAAAAAACATTAAAGTTTGTGAAAATTGTTGAAACACAGTAAACAACAAATGTATTTTTTATTTTTGTGCAGGAAATCCTAAAACTTGCCAAAAATGAAAGAAATATCACTCAAAAAGTTATTTCTACTGTTTTTTGTTACCATAGTGGGTGTGCAATTAAAGGCACAGGATTATAAAATCAACTTTACTCTTTTGTATTCAAGTGGAGTACCTGATAGCGTGCAAGTCCTGAACCTGGACCAGAACACCAGCTTGACCCTGCAAGGTGGCCAGGTCCTTCACCTGGTAAAGACTTTGTCCTCTGTTGGAGACCTGGAGGCTTTAGCCAGGGATATACGCGTTTATCCCAATCCCATACAAACCTCCAGTAGTATAGAATTTTACAACCCCGTGCAGGGTGATGTTAATATTAGCGTCGTTGACCTACGAGGGAGAAAACTTGTGCAGGATAACAGGATTTTATCGCCTGGCAGTTATGTTTACAGGCTCTCTGGATTGGGTGCGGGGCTATACATTGTTAGCATATCAACCAGTACTGCGAGATTGTCAACAATGGTGCTTTCCACTGCAGAGGCGACAGGCCAGCCATCGGTTGAATTAATTGGACAGAAAGGGCAGCCTGGTTTCTTAAAATCAGGTACATTGCTTAAAGCAGGCGAAGTACAGATGCAATATAATGACGGTGAGAGGTTGAGATTTACCGCATATCTAAAGACACGTATATCTGTGCAGGAAGACGTGCCCACAAGTTGCAAAACAATAAGTTTTGACTTCTCTACAGGTACTGATCCATATATGATGCCTTATTACACCGGCCGGATACTCCCTACGCCGAAACAGGTTGAATACCTGGACGAGTATTTGCCACTGACCAATACTGCCATTATTCTTAATAATGTTGACCAGAATGACCCGCGGTTAAAGTACTTGCTTGACAGGATTACGCGTTATGGTGGTAGCTATGAGTTTGTGACACAGGCTAGTACAGGCCACACATGCGTTATAAAGGTAAATGATGATGCCCTGACACCACCCCAGAACCCACAAGGATACATTATCCAATCAAGTGGCAATACAATATCCCTCAAAGGAACAGATTTTCAAGGGCTTCTGTGGGCTATAAGCTCACTTAACCAGATGATTTTCAGACAGAACGGCGAGACTGTGGTACGTAAGGTCAATGTCGTTGACTGGCCAGACTCCCAGCTCAGAGGCATGTTACCAGATGCTACCTGGGATATAAAGCAACTAGCCCATTTCATGGTGGCTTTTAAGTTAAACCTGGTTGATTTCCGTGCAACCTTATCATCTGACAGGGAGCATGAAGAAAATTGGCGTTTGCCCAGAACACAAGTTTTTTATGATAGGTTAAATGAGGTTAATAATGAATTAACATCCTTGGGCTTCCAATGGTATGCAGGAGCGCGCTTCCTGGGCTATGACCAGATTCCACAGATAAACTGTAGCAGTGATTCGGACTTTTATACAATCTACAATAATTTTGCCCTTCCTATTGCCCAGGCAGGCGGTAACCTGTCTGTACAGTTTGATGATTTGCGTTTCCCGCTGCATCCTGCCGATGCAGATACATTTGGAACAGCAGCAAACGCAGATTATTACATCCTTACACGGCTTTACCAGAGTTTAAGTAATAATTACCCTGACATAAGGATTGCATTTTGTCCTCCTTTCTATTGGGGGCCGACATCACCGAATCCTTATCCAGAATCAAGGGACGATTACTTATATAAAATTGGTACACTGCCTGATGCTTTTGATATTTACTGGACAGGACCTTATGTGAGAAGTGAAATAGTTACAGCTACAGATGTGCAGTGGGAAGTTGACAGGATAAAGCGCAAACCTCTTGTTTTCCAGAACGGAGTTGGTACACCGCATGCTTATGATTATCATTATGTTACAGATCCTCTATATAGTCTGAGCAATTGGTACTATGAGGGGTATTTGAATGACATTAAGGCTTACATGATGAACGGGGGAAATATTGACAAAAGTGGAGCCCTGGTTAGTATTGCCGATTGGACATGGAACAATAGTGCATATAACCCGGAGGTTACGATTGAAGATGCGGCTATGAAACTGGCAGATATAATTTCTTTCCCTGTCCTGCAGGCTATAAACGCCCAGCTATCTGTATTTGACCCATACGGTTTTGAGCTTACATTTGATGCACTCAGGGACGCAGACAAGTTAAACGCTGCCATTGATAGCCTTGAAGTCTTGAGTGCACAGCTGCAGAACATCAACGGCGGTAGTCCAGAATTCTGGACATATATTGATAGTGTGCATATCAACCGTGCAAGAAATTTTGTAGAACAAGTTAACGTAGCGCTTCTAGACACAATTGTACAGCAGATAATTGAACGTCCAGATGCTTCGGTTACTATGTATTTTGCAGTGAAAGATGGTAATTTTGACCCCAATGATACAACAGAGATTCTCATAGAACCAGATGATTTTTCAGGTTGTATAGTGATGAATTATGGCTATTACGATGCTAGCAGGGGTATTAATCTGGAAGACCGCCCGACTGCTTTAATCACAGGCCAGGGAACACAAACAACAGAGATGACAACAACATTCTCATTAACCCAGTATCCACCTGCCGGGGATTATGAGCTAGTAATAACAGGTGCCGATGATTACCTGGACGAAAAGTGTCCAATCAGGATACAATTGAATGATACAGTGCTATTTGACGGACCTAATACTTTCTCCAACCAGGCCTGGAATACCCAGATTTTTACTGTACCGGCTAGTAAGCTACAACAAGATAATGTGTTGACAATAACCAATACTAGTCCGAATGGTAATGTTGATGCACCACCAGCTTTTATGTTGAATTATGTCGTTGTAAGGAGAAAACAGTAAACAGAATGTTTTTTGCAAAGTCATTGAACTTGATAATTTTGTAAATAGCATGCTAATTTGTTCGAGGGAGGCAATGCCTCCCTCGAACTATTGACAGTGTAATGACGCAATTTTTTTCTGAATTATCCCAATTCTAAATTAGGAATGTTCAAATAGTAAACTCTCAGTTTCCCTGCAAGCGTGCCCAAGGCGTTTATTTGGTTTTTGTAAATGGTATTATTCCGGTCTAACTTTTTTACCTTGCAGGTGATGTGAGTAGGTATAAAATAATAGGCCTGTTTAGTAAACAAAACTTTAAAATCATAGATACATGAAAATAAACCGATTGTGGGTCAGGATATTAGGCGTGTTTGGTGTCTTGGGAGGCTTGACATTATTTGCAGGGGATATGCTTTTTTATTACGACCCTGTTAGTACAGATTTAAGGCTAAATATGGGACACGCATCTGATATTAGAATTATTACAAGTGGAATTACTGCTTTATTAGCTACGTGGTTTTATATGCTCGGACTGGTGCATATTTATTATGCTCTCAGACCAACGAAAGCAGTTTTGAGAAACATTATGTTAATCAGTTTTGGCGCTATTTTTATATCATACGGAATTGTGCATGGATCTTATGTTGCTATCGCAACCTCTGCCAAACTTGCTGTTCAGAATAATCTTGATTTGAATGGGGCAGTATCTTTAGCTACTAAGGCAAATAATGTTTTGCGATTGATTGTTTACCCAATTTTTGGTGTATTATCTATTTTGTTTATCCTTCAGGTGTGGCATAGAAAAACTTTATATCCACGATGGATTATTTTCTTTTATCCTTTGATACCCTTTTTGTTACAAGGTTTTATTTGTAAAATTTTATCAGGGAAAACCTGGATTATTGTGTGTGGCGGCTATTTGAATCTTATACTTGTGATCTTTTTTGCGGCATCAACGATAGCCTTGTGGAATATCAAAGAAGAGACTGCGAGTACCTTAGAAATGTAAATCATAGGATAGCTAGACGGTTCTATGTTCATTCAATTCCTGTTTGTGCTCTATAAAATTTTTTTCTTTAATCATTTTTGGATAATTTTAGAGCGCTTAAAAAAATTGGTAAATACTAAGGTTATGAATCTTCACGAATATCAAGCAAAAGAGATTCTCAAAAGTTTTGGCGTACCTGTTCCAGTTGGTTATGTGGCATTTAATGCCGACGAAGCAGTAGAAGCCGCTAAGAAAGTACAGCAAGAGACCGGCACTGATACATGGGCTGTAAAAGCCCAGATTCACGCTGGTGGACGTGGAAAAGGAGGTGGTGTTAAGATAGCCAAGAGTCTTGATGAGGTTCGCAAGTACGCTGAGCAAATCATAGGTATGACACTGGTTACCCACCAGACTGGCCCAGAAGGTAAGCTCGTACGTAAGGTACTTGTAGAGCAAGGTATTTATTATCCAAATGAGCAAGGTGAGGTTGATGTTAAAGAATTTTACCTGAGTATCCTGCTCAACCGTGCTACTGGCCGCAACCTGATCATGTATTCACCACAGGGTGGTATGGATATAGAGGCAGTGGCAGAGCAGACACCTGAGCTTATTTTCAAGGAAGAGGTTGACCCTGCTGTGGGTTTGCTTCCTTTCCAGGCACGCCGTATTGCCTTCAACCTCGGTCTCAGTGGCACAGCATTCAAGAATTTTGTTAAGTTCGTCACAGCTCTTTACAAAGCATACGAAGGAGCCGATGCTTCACTGCTGGAGATTAACCCAGTGCTTAAGGCTTCGGATGATAAGATCTTTGCCGCAGATGCCAAGGTCAAATTGGACGATGATGCCCTGTTCCGCCATCCACAATATCAGGAATATCACGATCCTACAGAGGAAGACCCATACGAGCTGGAGGCATCTAAATTTGGTTTGAACTTCGTTAAGCTGGACGGTAATGTTGGTTGTATGGTCAATGGTGCAGGCCTGGCTATGGCAACAATGGATATGATCAAGCTCTCAGGCGGTAATCCTGCAAACTTCCTTGACGTAGGTGGTAAGGCAACACCTGAGACTGTTAAGGCTGGTCTTGAGATCATCCTCAAAGACCCTAACGTTAAGGCAGTGTTGATTAACATCTTTGGCGGTATTGTCCGTGCAGACCGTATTGCCAATGGTGTAGTAGCCGCTTACAAGGAGCTAGGACAGATCAACGTTCCCCTGGTTATCCGTCTGAAGGGTACAAATAGCGAACTAGCACGCCAGATACTGGCAGACAATAATATTCCTGCTAAATATGCTGATTCCCTTCAGGAGGCAGCTGTAATGGTACAGGATACATTAAAGGAGATCGGAGCATAAATGTATGTTCTAGAGTATTAGGAATTTACATTGCTCTGAACCTGCTAAAAATAGCATTAAAAGGCAAAGAAAAATCCCTGAGGCGAGGCGCCTCAGGGATTTTTTGTGTGCAACTGATAAAGCTAAATTATACTATTGTGCAATGACCTTTCTGTGGTAAACTTTGTCGTCTATGCGCACAACAATTTCATAAATACCTGCAGGCAAGCCTCGGGTAGGAATAGCAATTTTACCTGTAATGGTAGATGTTTCGTATATCACGCGTCCTGTGGCATCCAGAAGGGAGATTTGTTTTGTAAAGCTAGAAAATTTGTCAACTTCAACGATGATGTAATCATCAAATGGATTAGGGTATGCGCTTATAGGATTATCGTCTCCATAGTTTTGCGCGTATTTATCCATATTAGAAAAAAGTTTGAACTCAGGATTTTTTACTAAATATTTAGTGTTAGTACAAACCGGAGTGTTTGCCTCAATTAAGTAATAATTGTAACCATCAGGAGCAGTTTCATCGTTATAATTAGTGATATTACCGGGTACAGAGTCTATAAGTTTGTAATAAGGCTCTTTGGGAATATTTTTTCTATAGATGTAATATTTCAATGGGTGGTATCTGCCACTTTCGTCTTCGTAATGAGTCCAGAGAAGCGAAACTCCGTTTCCATTAGCTTCTTGATTTGCGGTTAAATACATGGTCTTGTGGTATGGACTCAATGGTCCTTCATTACCACATATATCAATTGCGCTAATTTTATAAGTATGTGCATAAGCTAAGGGCCTTGAATTTGAGTCTAAATAAAAAGCAGGTTGGTTTAAAGAGACCTCGCCTATTTTTGTAAATGTTATAGCATCATACGCACGGTAAATACTAAAACCATATATTGTAATATCATTTGGCTTTTGCCATACAATAAGACAATTCTCGGTTGTTGTGTCAACTGTTACCATGCAAATTTGAGGCCGATAGTCAAAATTAGGAAATTTTATTGTATCTGTTACATGACAGCCGCTTTTATCAGTTATTTTTACAGTGTAAGTATGACCTTCACATAAATTTATAGCCGTAGAATTAGTATCTCCATTATTCCATGTATAATTATATGGAGGAGAACCTCCCCACGCTACTACAGTGGCTTCACCGTCACAAGCATCATAGCAAGGAGAAGTATTATTTACTATTATACTGTCATAAAGTGCGGGAGGTTGAGATATTATTATTGTATCATAAGCTTCTTGGCAGTGTCCTTTATCAATTACTTTAACAGAGTAATCACCTTGACGCAAATTAGAAATTGTCCCTCCTGTAACACCTGTATTCCACAGGAAGCTATAAGGAGGAGTTCCTCCTGAGGCTACCGCTATTGCTTCACCATCACATAGTCCAAAACATGAAATATCTTTCTTTTCAATCTGAACTTTTAATGGCTCAGGGTTATTTATTTCTATACTATCTGTCACTGCTTCACAGTTATAGATATCTGTTACTGTTATTGAGTAGAGACCTGTGCAAAGTTTAGAAACAATAGAGTCAGTTGAACCTGTACTCCATAAGTATATATACGGCGGAGTTCCTCCTGTTACCTGTACGAATGCCTTGCCATCGCATAAACCTTCACAACTAACATCTGTTTTTGTAACATTTATTTTTATAGGCTCTGGGTCTTCTAGTATGACAGTATCTTTTGCAACTTGCCCATGCTTGTCTACGACAGTTACAAAATAAGTTCCCGGACCTAAGTTTTTTAGTTCTTTCGTTGTATCTCCTGTGTTCCATTTTAGCTGGTACGGAGGAACACCTCCTGTTATATCTACAGTAAGTTTCCCATCTGCCGAACCTCTACATTTTATGTCTTCTTTTATTATTTTAACAATAGGTTTGACATAAAATTTAGTTACCCAGACATCTTTTCCTCCATAGTTTCTGGTTAAATCCCCATCATAAGATGTTGAACTCCCTGCAATTACAAAATAACCAGGAGCAGGATAAACTAATGAGTAAGCGTAGTCGTCACCGCTCCCGCCAAGAGAATACATCCATTGTAATTTAACTCCAGAAATTGTGTCTGCAGTCATTGTAGTATCCAAATCCATTATAATTATGTCATAACCTCCTCTTGAACCAGAAAAAGAAGTAGAATTTGTTGATCCAATTGTTATAAGCTCATTATTTTCAAAAATTATATCATGTAACACTTCGTCTCCTCCTAGATCGATTTGCTTAATTACGCTGACCTTTAGATTTGTATCTCCTTTTACAAAACCAAAGTTAGAGTTTGAGCTATTATACCATGAAGGTATTTGAGGTCCACAGATGATAAAATCAGAGTTATTAATAGCCACTGCCGAGTATGAGCCATTAAGAATTTTGTAACCAAGAATGTTATCATCATTATAT
>JALWNS010000531.1 GCA_027083655.1 Bacteroidales bacterium
CCTGGGGCAAGGCCAATTGCTCAAACAAATTATTGTGCCTGTTAATAAAGACTGGACATACAGGTTTTACAAGGTTTCCAAACGTACGAGTCTTGACATTAGCACTGTTAGCCTATCAGCAGGAATATTGGTGAATAATGCTGTCATTCAAGATGTTAGGCTGGTGTTCGGTGGTATGGCCGAGATGGTCAAAAGGGCAAAGCAGGCAGAAGATTATCTCCGTGGTAAGCCAATAAAAGAGGAACATTTTGTGCAAGCAGGCTATCTAGCTGCTAAGCAGTTTAGCCCTATATCTGATGCACGTTCATCTGCAGAGGCACGTTCTGTGCTTGCAAAAAACCTTATTGTCAAATTTTACACTGATTTAAACAAAAACACAGAAAAATGAAATCTTTATATTACGAAAGTGCCGCTCAACTGGTTAAGGGTAAAGCATACTTTACAGATGATATACCTCCATTTCATAATGAGCTCAAGGCATATATTGTGCTGAGCCCGGTTTCGCATGGTATCCTCAAAAGTTACGATTTATCAGAGGCACTTACAGTACCTGGCGTAGTCAGGATTTTGACACATGAGGATATACCTGGTATAAAGAAGTTTGGCGTGACGACGCATGACCAACCAATACTTGTAATTGATGAGATAAATTTCTACGGAGAACCGATGTTTCTTATTGTGGCAGAAAATTATGAAGCAGCCTATGAGGCAGAGAAACTGATAAAATATGATATTGAGGAATTGGAACCAGTGGTGACCATTGAACAGGCCATGGAAAAAGGGTGGCAGTTAGCTCCTAGCAGGGAATTTCTCAGGGGTGATCTAGAGAAAGGTTTCAGTCAAGCTGATCATATAATTGAAGGGAAATTCCGGATAGGAGGGCAAGAGCACTGGTATCTTGAGACACATGCGTCAATAGCAGTACCGGGTGAGGAAAGGGAAATGAAAATTTATGCCTCTACCCAGAATCCTACAGAAAACCAACATCTTATAGCCGAAGTATTAGGTGTGCCTTATAATGAAATAGAAGTTGAGACACGCCGTCTTGGTGGTGCTTTTGGCGGGAAAGAAGCCCAGGCTTCGCACTTTGCAATATTAGCAGCTCTGGCTGCATATCATACCAAAAGACCTGTCCGTCTGCGCTTACAGCGTTTCCAGGATGAGCTTATCACTGGTAAAAGGCATGCTTATCTGTGTAGTTATAAAGTGGGGTTTGATAATGACGGGCGGCTGATTGCTGCAGATTTGGAATTTGATGGCAATGCAGGTGCTTATGCAGACCTATCGATGCCGATATTAGAGAGAACAATGTTTCATGCCGAAAATGCTTATTACATACCTAATATCCGTATCAGGGGTACAATGTGGAGAACTAACTTGCCTCCCAATACTGCTTTCAGGGGCTTTGGTGGTCCCCAGGGTATTGCAAATATTGAAAATATTATCCACGAGATAGCATACCGTGTGGGTAAAGACCCGGCCCTCATCCGTAAGATCAATTTTTACAACCAGGATCGTAATGAGACTCCCTATGGGCAAGTTGTGTTATATAATAGATTGCATGTGCTTTATGACCAATTGGTAGAAAAGACTGATTATTTCGGGCGCCGCCGCCAGATAGATGAGTTTAACAAGGCGCACAAGTACGTCAAGCGTGGCCTGGCCATGATACCCATAAAATTTGGTATATCGTTCACAAACTCGATACTCAACCAGGCAGGCGCCCTGGTTAATGTCTATACAGATGGCACTGTGCAGGTCAATCTGGCTGGCATTGAGATGGGCCAGGGACTTTATACCAAGATAAAAGGTATAACAGCGAGAGAATTTGGCATTAGTCCCGACCGTGTTAAAATTACTCCAACTACTACATCCAAGGTGCCAAACACAGTGCCGACGGCAGCTTCCACAGGCTCTGACCTCAATGGCATGGCTGTTTTGGATGCCATTGAAAAAATAAAGCTCAGAATGTCTATTTCCCTGTGTAGACATTTTAATGATCAGGATAAGTCATACAGAACTTATCCTGCAGACCTGGTTTTTGAGAACGATTTTATCTATGACCGTAGCCATCCCGAAAGACGTATATCCTTCGAAGAAGCTACAAATCTAATGTTTGTTAAGCGTGTTAGCCTAAGTGCTACAGGCTATTACCGGACACCTGGTGTTTATATGGATTGGTCTACAGGTAAAGGACATCCTTTTTACTATTATTCTTATGGGATGGGCGCAGTAGAGGTTGAGCTTGATTTGCTTACAGGTAAGGTTAAGCTTTTACGTGCCGACCTGATGCATGATGTAGGACAGAGCCTTAACCCGGAGATTGACCGTGGCCAGATAGAAGGGGCTTTTGTGCAGGGTATGGGTTGGACATTGCTTGAAGACCTGCGATATACAGAGGATGGCAGATTGCTAAACCGTACACCTGATACTTACAAGATACCTGCAATTACAGATATACCTGCAGAGATAAATGTTTACCTGCTCGAAGGTTATCCGAATGAAATACCAACAATACACAGGAGCAAGGCTATTGGCGAGCCACCATTTATGTATGGCATTGCACCATGGCTCGCAGTCAAAGACATTATTGCTTCATTGGCTGCTTATAAAGACCTCCCTCCTGTGGAGCTACCTGCAACAAATGACAGAATCGTAATGTGGGTTGAGCAGGTTATGGGTAAGTAATATTCAACATTAGAGAAAGATAAGGACGAAAGCTGGGACAAACTTGTCCCAGCTTTCGTCGTTTTTGGAGTAAATTAAAGCGAATGGCAAAGGGCCGCAACTATAATCTTTAAATCTATTTGTTTGCCTGCAAGGTGCTTGCAGGTGATGTAGGCGTTTATCTTTGCACATTTTCAACAAACTTAATTAGAACAAAATATAATGGTGTTTTGTATCATATGAATGATAGTTGATTAATTACAATGCTAATGCTTTGTTATTGCTTTATTACCTGCGTTGTGTAAACATTGTTTGGGGTTGTTATCCGAAGCAGGTAAATGCCTGGCTGTAGCTGGCTTATGTCTATTGTATTCTGTTTGATCTGTTTAGTGTTTATTATCCGGCCACTGAGGGACAAAATCTGTATTTGGTTTATTTGTTCTTCGTTGGGTAAGATAAAGTGTAATATGCCAGTTGTAGGGTTAGGATAAATACTTATATCCATCCTATTATTACCTGTAGTTTGTATTTCAGAGATTTCGCTTTTGCCTATTTTTATAGCCGGTCTTATGTAGGAAATATATACATTATCGCTTCCTACGCCCAGTATGTCATAGTTTTTGTATAGCACTGATGTAAAGCTTGTTTTTTCGCCAACAATAGCAAAAGCATCGTTTTGAGGTACATAATCGCCATTGTCGCCCCAAGTGATGTAAATAACGAGATCTTTGTCTGGATCTACCTGCCATGTATTGGTGTGGAAGTAATACCACCGTACCTGGTCTGGGAGTGTTACATCTGCTTCGTATACAGTTGTGAACAGTTGTGGGTCAATAAAGCTTGTTAATTCGCCTATGTTTTGTTGGTAGAAGCCTATTTTGAGGTTAAGGAACTTATATCCACCAGGAGTAGGTCTAACAATCCGGAAACCTAGTTCGTCGATGATACCCAGGAATTTGATTTCGTCTTTTGTTAGCAGGATTTGTGTTTCGCCATTTTCCCAGTAGTTGTTGAAAGGATAGTTAGCAGTTGTGTCTTGGCCGAGGCTCAAAGTTACATATTGTGGTTGACCGAAGTAAGTATTGATAATTGCCGAGTCTATGATTTGCCCTGTATTTACCGTAGCCTTAATCTGTGCCGGTATGAAATCGGAGAATTCCTGGCATGCAATATCAAAGGTCATTATAAGTGTATCAAGTGCTTTTAGGTTGTAGCTTGTTATAGAGTCTGGAGTGATTGTAGCATATTGTGGTTCGATATTTATTTTTGCACTAACCGAATCGAGGTCTGCATGCCCTTTGTTGTATAATGTGAGTTTTACCTGTGCACTCTCGTTGGCATCCAACAGGTAGTTGTTATTCTGGTCAAAGAGGTCAAATGAAACAATTTGCAGGTCAGGACTATATATGGTTAAATATTTTTGATTGTAAAGGTACAATTCTGTGGTATCATATAACTGGTGTACACGCACCAGCATGTTAATTTTTGTGAGGTCTTTAAGATAATCTACACTACAAGGAATATTAACGGTATCATAGGTATTAGGCGGTAATGAGCCTACAAAAACAGAATCGGTTGATATTGCAAGACCCTGGTCTAATACCTGAAAAAGGGCAAAAACACTGTCAATGGTAGCCGTATCTGTACTATTAGCAAAAACGAAGCTAATTGTATCTGCCGAATTACTGTATAATACAGTAGTTAGCATTTGTGTTTCTACAAGTGGTATATTTGGTGTAGTTTGTAAAATTGTTTTGGTTGGAACTTTATTTTGTCCCCAGGCATATACAGTAAGGCTATCTTCGAATATTGTATAATTTGTAGTTATTGAGACTACTCCATTAGAGTCTGTTATTCCTGTTCCAATGCGGATATTGTTTTGATAGACTGTAATATATGTGTAAGGGCTTGTTTGTAATGTTATTTTGTTGGTACCTCTGAGAATAGGCGAGTAGGGAGTAATAACGAGTTGCTCAGGTGTACCAATAAAGGGGACTAAAGTAGGGTCGCCCATAACCTGGTATATTTCCCAATAATACTGTTTCAGGCTGCTATTTGATTGCTGTACGGCCATATTTCCGGCATAGACCATCTGTGCAGTAGTTATATACCATGTAGATGGGTCTGCTTCATTTGCTTTTGTGTGGAAATAACCATCGAAAGCACCTTCTGAAGTATTATCATACAAAGGTGTAGAAACTATTTGACTAGTATAACCGATAGCCCACCAATAGTCTTCATCCCAGTATGAGTAGTCGGAGGCACCAATATAAGCTGCCACACCTTTGCCGGCTGTGTGTAATGCCACTTCGGAAAAAGCATCTTCTTCGTCGAATTTATTAGATTGGCAACAGTTAGCCACCCACACGCCATAAAGATTGTTTACTGCTATTCCGTTATCGAATGTAGATTGTGTGAAAGATGGATCTGCCCAGCCTTGTGGGCTACAGTGTGCTGTGTAATTGGCCAGGGCGCAGCCTTTGTTAACTATATCGAGTATTGTATCAGAATAATTTGCACCTGTAGGAGGATCTTGATAAAGGGTATGTGCTTCGTATCCATTATCTGCATTTAGGTAATATGTGTTAATATATCTAATCTGTCCATTACCGTAAGTGTCTTCGAAGCTCTCGTCGTTTCCTGCTATGAGCAATGCACGGTTGAGATAACCAGTAGATGGCAAATCCAGTTGTTCGTATGCCAGTATTTTATTGATAGCATTCCAGAGCTCTGTAGTATCGTCGGCTGAGATCCTTCCCCAATATACTTCCGGGAGGTAATCACCTGTATATTCACAGTAATAGAGGTCGCTAACGTGCTGGTCACGTGTTCGTTGAGGCCATGATGGTACTTTGCCCACGTCACCGACAAAGAGAATAAAGTCCTGTGGGTGAGAGGCGGTCTCATAGTAATTCTTTAGCCATGAGCGTATGCTTGCAGTATCAGAGCCAATCTGGGATAGAGGAGCTAGAACAACATCAAATCCCTGGCGTTCCTTCCATTGCTTAAACCTCAGGAGGGCATCAGTGAGAAATTCGTCTGGGTAAACAATTATTAGCTTCAATGGCAGATTTTGTAATAAGCTTTTTTGTGGTGTGTAAGTTGTTGTTATTTGATTATCAAAGTTGTATGCTGGCGAAGAATAGCGTTGTTTGATAAGGCGGGTTTGTTCCCAGTTGCTATTTACGTATTCTAAGCTTATTTGTATGTTTTTGTAAATTACAAGCTCGTTTGTCAAGGGGTTGTAGTCAAATGGGCGTATTGTCAGGGTTGCAAGATGGTAAGACCGTAACCAACCTTCGGTGTTATATGATACTAACGGATTATTGACAAACGCATTAGTGTTGTATATTTCTTCATCTGGTACTGGAGAGGACACAAAACCATCTTTTCTCTGTGATGGCGTAGCCGGGACTATCTTTAGACCAGGGAAAAATTTATCCAGGTCAATAACTACTTTTTCGTAGTTGAGAGATTTTATTTTGATACTGGCTCCCGCAGGAATGTCAAGCATCCTGGTAATTTGTGGAAGCATTGGTTCTCCATGTCCGAATATCTTATGCACAAGACCGTTGTTGATTAATAGGTAATCGCCGGAAGGGAATGATTTTTTTTCCACCACTACCTGTCCTAATGTGATATAGATATCAAGGTGCGTGTCATCAATCTTTTTTACCTGTAAGTCAGATTCAATGCCTTGAAAAAAGGTCTGTTGCTGGGCTATTGAGTAAAATGAAAAAAAGATTAAAGCAAAGAAAATAACTACTTTTTTCATGACAGGTTAATTATAAAATTTCTGCGAAAGCTAAAGAAAAAAAAGATGTTTTTCAAGCTTTGTTTTGCTATATGTATAATGGAATGAATTTTTGTGTAAAAGAATGCCAGGCTGGTTTTGGAATTATAATTGATTGATTAAATTTGTGTAAAGATAAAATCAATGAGGCAATGGGCAAGGTCAAAACTTTTGTCAGGAATAAACTTATAGGTGGTTGGTCGCTTGCAGTCAGGGATGACTGGTCACTGAAAATAAAACGTGTAAATATTACAGACGAAGAAAAGGAGTTGTATGAAAAAGAGTTTGGAGAGGAAATACTTACATATTCTGATTTTTTTGACTGGTGGTTAAAATTACATAATTATAAAACTGAAAAATCTGATCCAGAATGAAAACGGGTAGAAATATAGCTTTTATCCTGTTAGCTTTGTTTTTCTCATTAGGATGTAATAAATGGGATTACAAGCACCAGGACCGTTGGGCAAAGCATTTTAAAGATTGTGGCTCTGCGTACCAGTCGCCAATTGATATTGATACGTCTATAACCCAGACAGATTCTTTGTTAAGTCCCTTGTTTATAGATTATTTACCTGTGGATACATTTGTGGTTAAAAGAAATGAAAATTTAATCTATATTACTCATTTGGAGGGTTCTGTTACTGCACCGGATACTAATTTTTGGGGACATGAATTCTTCCTTGCCCAGATAATTTTTCACTCACCTTCGGAACACTCAGTCAATGGCAAAAAGTATCCTGCAGAAATACAGTTTATTAATATAGATACATTGGGAAAATTCCTGATAGTCTCTGTTTTGGTTAATGAAGGCCAGTCAAATCCTGTTTTCAGTGCTTTATTGGCAAATATTCCTAATAAAAATTCCCAGGTTATTGTTAGCCAGACACTGGATATTAATGGGATCCTGCCTTATGGAGTGGGATATTGGCATTATATGGGCTCTATGACTTTCCCTCCGTGTCATGATAGTGTAGAATGGTATGTGATGAAGGACCCTATCCAAGCCAGTAAGGAGCAGCTGGATAGTCTACGCCTTGTGCTTGGTAATAATACCCGTAAATTGCAGGCTCTGGGAAATAGAAAAATTTACGAGTTTTAATCATTTGGTTTGTAATTAATTATGGTTTTGTGCTGACTTTTTGTCATATTTTTATGGTCAAAAACTGTAAAAATTGGCATAAAATACCAGTGGCACATAGATTGATATAATATGGGCGAAAACAAAACCCAAAAACTAAAGCGCTATGGCACTGGTAAGACGTACAAGCTCAATGTTTCCAATGTTAAGCGATCTATTGGATGACATCTTTAGCTCAGACATCTTCAATGATATGCCAGCTGTTCAGAGCTCTATCCCAGCAGTTAACATCAAAGAAACAGACAAATCTTATGTAATAGAGCTCGCAGCTCCTGGCCTGAAGAAAGATGACTTTGAGATTGACCTCGACAACAATGTCCTGACAATCTCTTACCAGAAAAAGGACGAAAAGAAAGAAGAGGACGCCAACTACACACGCCGTGAATTCTACTTCACCGAATTCAAACGTTCCTTCACACTGCCCGAAACAGCAGATCTGGAAAAAATCGATGCTAAGTACAAAGACGGAATCCTCGAAATCACAATCGAGAAGAAGGACGAAGCAAAGGTGAAACCACGCAAGAAAATCCAGATCAAATAATCCCGGACAGGTACTTGATCTACTGAAGCGCTATGGCGCCAGGCCATAGCGCTTTTTTTATGTCGATTACAAAAAGTACCGGTATAAACCATTCTAAAAATCCAAGATAGCTATAGACTATTTTTTCTACGGCGAAATTCCCACAGGGCTATGGCTGTGGCTGTAGCTACATTGAGCGACTCGGCATGATCGCCCTGGCGGAATGAGGGAATAAACAGGCCTTTGCTAACGAGCCGCTTTATCTCCTGCCGCAAGCCGTGGGCTTCGTTACCCATGACCAGGACTCCATTGCGGCTAAGCTCTTGCTGGTCAATAGGTTCTCCATCTAACGAAGTACCATAGATAGGAGCTTTGCAGCTGGAAAGAAACTTCTCCAGATCCGTATAAACCACTGGCACACGGAAAAGCGACCCCATGGAAGCCTGTACAACCTTGGGATTATAAACATCTACCGTATCGCTGGAGGCTATGACCATGTCCACTCCAAACCAGTCGGCAAGCCTCAGTATAGTGCCCATATTGCCAGGGTCCTGTATGTTGTCAAGGGCAAGCACCAGGCCACGGAGAGCCTCGCCGCCCTGTATGGTCCACTGTCTTTGCTCTACAATGGCCACGATAGGCTGTGGTGTCTTTAGCTGGCTAATTTTGTTTATTGTCTGCCCAGTGGTTATAATTGTTTGTATATCTGGAGGTAAGTGTATCTGCTCCAGTGCCTCTTCAGTGGCAATTATTGCTTTTATTGTGAATGAAGATTTGATCAGCTCTGAAATAATCTTTTTCCCTTCTGCGATGAATAATCCTGTCTCCCGCCTGTATTTTTTCTGGTTAAGCTTGCGGGCAAGTTTTATTGCACTGGTCTGGGTCATTGCGCTAGAG
>JALWNS010000532.1 GCA_027083655.1 Bacteroidales bacterium
GAGGAATTCTCTCTTCCACAGATGAAAATGACAACATATCTGGATATTTACGCTCCTTTTTATCACAACTTTGACACAGAAATATTTTACAGGGTTATCAACGACTTCGAGTTAGATAAAAATGCAGTATTAACGAAAATGTCTTACGGTCAGAAAAAAAAGTTTCTAATAGCTTTTGGACTGGCAACGCAAACGCCTATATTGCTTATGGACGAACCAACAAATGGACTAGATATTCCATCCAAAACACAATTCCGCCGTACAATTGCAGAAAACCTTGACGAAAACCGCATAGTAATTATCTCGACACACCAAGTAAAAGACGTCGAAGGTCTTATAGACGATGTAATAATTCTTCAAGACGGTGTTATCGTTTTCCAAGGTAATATTTATGACATCAACAAACATCTTACGGCTGAAATATTACGGGATGAACCTACTGGCAAAACAGAAGTTATCTATTACGAACCTGTGCTTGGGGGCTATCTTGCTTTAATGAAAGTGGACGAAAACAGGGAACCACACCGCATTGACTTAGAATTACTGTTCAATGCAGTTATCAACAATCAAAAAGCTTTTCAACAAATTTTTAAAAAATAAATAACCATGGAAAACAAAGCATTCTCACTCAAACGCCTTGGTTTGATGTTAAAATACAACATAACCTATTATGGACGCTCATATCTTACCTATTTTGGCGCAGTTTTAGGCTTACTGTTAACTATTTTCTTACTTTCCACCATTTCCAATAATATTAGCAATGACTTCTTTTCGTCATGGTATTCCACTATCATGGTCTTGACTGCTATACTGATTCCAGGTATGAGCTTCCGGGAGCTACGTAGCAAAACGGCTACCATATCTTACCTTACTATTCCTGCATCTACATCAGAAAAATATTTTGCATCTTTTATTATTACAACTATCGGTATATTCACTGTAGTAAGTATAATCTTCATTGTATTCAATTTGTTAGCTATCCTCATTGCTAGCTTTTTCAATTACCATCTGGGATTTTTTGCCTTCTGGAAATGGCAAGACTTCAAAGACATAGTTACGTCTTATTTCCTTTTGCATTCAATATTTTTCTTTGGTGCTAGTGCCTTCAAAAAATCTCAAATACTACAGACAATACTATGGCTAACAATAATAATGATGGCAATAACATTACTTGTGGGTGGAATAGCCCGGTTACTGATGCAGGATCTATTTGCTTCTTACAACTTTAATATCTTAGCTATGGATGACATGGGCGCTAGGTTAAAAGAAACTATTAAATTCTTTGGTAGACTAGTCTTTACTATTAGTGTCATACTGTTATGGCTAGCTACCTACTTCAAGCTCAAAGAGAAACAAGTAGCTTAATCTAAAAAATTAGTATCATGCAATTCAACGAATCCAAACCTATATACCTTCAGCTTGTCGATTACTTTCTGGATCAGATAATTAGCGGCAAATTCAAACCAGGAGACAGGGTGCCTTCTGTCAGGACACTGGCCGCCCAGGCACAAGTTACACCAAACACGGTCAACCGTGCTTACCAAATACTATACGACAAAGGGGTTATTTTTCAAAAACGTGGCCTGGGATACTTTTTAGACGAAAAAGCTCCAGAATTGGCCCGGCAAATAAAACGGCAACAGTTTATATCGGATATATTGCCTCTGGTCTTCAAAGAAATGCAAATGTTGAACATTTCTATAACGGAGCTATCTAACCTTTTTAATCAATATTTACAAAACTCTAAAAAAACTGGACAATGAAACGCATTAAAACATCTAACCTTCTGGTTATAATAGTGATATTACTACTATTCTCTTACATGGTTGGCATAGTGATCGCCAGTTATTCTATACTGAAAAAACACAAGGATAATGAAATACAAGGCATTGATTTTCTTACTGCTACAAATGCCATGACACTTCCGCCATTCTCTACAATTGTTGTCTCTGGTCAAAACTCCATACAGATAAGACAAGACACTAGCTATAAAATGGGCTCGTCTTCCCATTCTGTTAGCTATAAGATAAAAAACGACACACTATGGATAAATTGTGATGCTACCATAGGTGTACCAGAGCTCAAGTCAATATTAGCTAAAGACAGGTCAGTAGTCTATGCCATGATAAACACTTCTTGCCTGCATATACAGTCCGGCGACAAAGCAACTATTGTAATTAAGGACTCAAAAATCGATAATCTCCTGGTAAAAAGCTATGATAACTCTAAAATAGTAGTTAGCAATACACCTATCCACAAAGTAAACCTTCAACTTATGGAACACTCAAAAGCCAAATTACTAACTACTATTGACACCCTCACTGGTTATACAGAATCCAGATCTTCTCTGACTATTTCCGAAGTCAAAGTCAAAGACATTGAAACTAATGGAAGTCTAACAATAATGAAGCTTACCCACTCTACTTCACCATTTCAAATAGAAATTGAAAATCAATAAAACAATGAAAAAAATAATTCTTGCAATCCTTCTTATTTTGCCATTCCTTTCTAATGCCCAGCCAGGACTAAAGCCAGGCACAGGCATTATTGTAGGGGTTGTTATTGACAACCAGGACAAGCCTCTTCCTTATGCCACTGTATTGCTGTACAACGATAAAGATTCTCTAGTAAATGGCTATCTGACTGACACAACAGGGTTATTTGTATTACGTGATATTCCTTTCGGATCTTACTCTGTGGAGGTTAAATTCGTTGGTTTTAAGGCGAAAAAAATTACAGGCATACAGATTACAAAAAAGCAACGCATTGTACAGGTCGGCAAGATAAAAATAGAACCTGACGTAACACAGCTGGAAGGTGTCACTGTCACAGGCACAGCCACAGGTAATGTGGTTTACAAGATTGACAAAAAAGTCATTTACCCTAGCAAAGACATCCAGAGCACAGGCGGATCTGCCGTTGATGTGCTCCGCTCTGCCCCATCAGTACAGGTGGACTACGAGGGCAATGTCTCTCTTCGCGGTAGCCAGAGCTTCAAAGTCCTCATTAATGGCAAACCAACTGCCCTGGAAGGTAACGAAGCACTCAAACAAATACCTGCCTCAAGCATTGAGAAAATTGAAATAATAACCAATCCTTCGGCTAAATATGACCCTGACGGCGTGGCAGGCATTATTAACATAATAACAAAGGCAAAGGCAGACCATGGCCTCAGCGGTAAATTTGAAATTGGCGCAGACAACTACGGTAGTAAAAATGCTGATATTATCCTGCGCTACCGCAACTCTAAATACGAAATCCTTGGCCAATTCACCTATATGGACAAGAATAACATCTTTGGCTTCTCACAGGACCGCACAACCACTGATACGATTGCATTTGCCATGCACAGCCAGGGACAGATGAATAGCTTCTACGGTAACACTACAGGACGCCTGTCCCTTAACCTCTTCCCAAATGAGAATAACACACTGACACTCAACCTGCAATACGGACAGAAAAAATTCGGCTCAGCATTTGACTCCAGACTTAACACAACTTTTGGCAGCATCCTTAACCTTTACTTCCTCCAGTCTTCAATATTTGATTACTACGGTAACCTGGGACAGGCAGACCTGACCTTTGAGCATAAATTCTCCGGCAAAAAGAAACTTACTGCTTACGTCCTATACTCTACATTCGCACCCAACAAGGTCAACCAGGCCATTATGGACACAACAGATAGCCAATGGCAAGTCATTGGCTCAAACCCATACCGACAACAAAGTATAGAAACTATCAGAGAGAAAAAAGCAAGGGCACAGGTGGACTATGAGCAGCCTATTAGTGAAAAAGGTAAACTCGAAGCCGGTGCTGCATACCGCTACCTGGAAAACCCCGATAACTACAAATATTACATCTTTGACTATGCCACCGGGGACTGGATATTACAGAGCAATTACTCTTCATCAATCTCTTACTTCAGAAACATCTACGCAGGCTACCTGACTGTCACAGTGCCAAACAAAATCATTGACCTAAAGCTAGGGCTTAGAGGCGAATACACAGACCGCAGAATAATTGACCTGGACAACAACCCTTACACTTATCACAAGCTAGACCTGTTCCCTACTGTGCACATGAGCAAGTCCCTGCCACATAACCAACAAATACAGCTTAGCTACAGCCGCCGCATTAACAGGCCATCAAACATGCATCTCAACCCTACTCCCGTGCGCATAGACAACTACACACAACAAATAGGTAATCCAGCACTCAAACCCGAATACACCAACTCATTTGAACTGAGCTATCTGAACAAATTTGGCATGAACTCCCTAACACTGGAAGCATACATTCGTCAATCACAAGGGAAATTCAGCCAGATACAACGGCCCGATGGCCAGCTCATGACAATAACATGGGATAATATTGACCGCGAAACATTCACAGGTCTTTCTTTGAGTGGTAATTTTGTCCTGCTAAAAATACTCATGCTATCAACATCCATTGATGCTTATTACGACAGGCTCAATAGCTCGCTCGATGGACAGCCCATTGCCAAAGAAGCTTTCTCATGGCAGGGACGCACTTTCCTTATGACTATGTTACCTACAGGAACTATCTTGCAGCTGGGTGGCTTTTACATGGGGCGCGAGCTTAGCCTGCAAGGTGAACGTAAACCTTTATTCCTAACATTTGCAGGCCTGCGCCAGAACCTGCTTAAAAACAAGCTAACCATCTCCATGATGGCCCTTAGCCCATTCCAACGTCCAAAATTCACTATTATCAACAGCGATGAGCGTTTCAACTCCTTGATAGAAGTACAATTCCTCAAGCCACTGGTATCATTCACTGTGACCTATCGCCTGCGTAATTTCAAAGAACAATTCCAGCGAAAACCACAAGACGGCGAAAAAGAACAAACAGTACCATTCATGGGACAAGGGATTTACTAAACGTGTCGGGGCTGCCTCTTGGCAGCCCCGTTATCTATATAAATCTAGCAATAATCGTTAATTATCTGACAGGAGGGAAAGACGGTCGCGGATCCATTGCTCAGCCTGCGAACGCGTCTGGAAAATATTACGCTTCACTACTCCACCCTCCTGCTCATTTTTCTTTAAGCTCTGCACCAGCTCCTGGATATACATTTCAAATCCAAATCTGGAGATGGGATCATCAGGTGCTACATAAGCAAAGAGAACAACACCTTGCCGGTACGTCGGTTCTACCAGTTGCTCTATAGCCCACTGGTAAAGATCCTCAGTTATGGGATAACGCACACGGAAAAAATCCATTATAACTGCCTTGACATGATTCTCCTTAAGTACATTTAAATAACGCTCGAAACCCTCTTTTATATCATCTTCGGTTATAGAATCGTTAAAATCAATTGTCCAGCTTGCTGTTAGCAACTTATCCGCTGGATTGTATGATAATTCCACAATTTCTTTCTGCTCCTCCATATTGTTAATGACTTTGCGGACTAATAATCTCCAAGTGTCTCTGGCAATTGCTTGAGAGCTTCTTCTTTCTGTTCCTGTGTCGGTGGCTTACCATGCCAACGGTGGTCATCTTCCATGAAATCTACACCTTTGCCCATCACTGTGCGCATAAGGATCATTACTGGTTTTCCCTTACCTGTGCGCTCGCGTGCTTCGTAGAGCTTACTAACAATATCTTCCATGTCATTGCCATCTGCATGCAACACATCCCAACCAAAGGCGCGCCATTTAGCCTCCAGGTCGCCCTGGTACAAAACCTCATGAACAGGACCGTCTATCTGCTTGTCATTATAATCAATAGTGGCAATGAGATTGTCCACCTTCTTGGCAGCCGCAAACATAGCAGCTTCCCATATCTGGCCCTCCTCTATCTCACCATCACCCATAAGCACATACACTAAGTTAGGGTCACCATCCATTTTCTTAGCCAGGGCTGCTCCTACTGCAACTGACAAGCCCTGTCCTAGCGAACCGGAAGCTACACGTACACCTGATAGTCCTTCGGCAGTGGCAGGATGACCCTGGAGACGTGAATCTATCTTACGGAATGTTGCTAGCTCTTCAAGTGGAAAATATCCTGAACGGGCTAGTACGCTATACCACACTGCCGAAATATGCCCATTAGACAGGAAAAACATATCCTGTCCCTTGCCATCCATCGTAAAATTCTCCGGATCATGCTTGAGTACCTCAAAATAAAGAGCTACAAAATAATCTGCACAGCCTAATGCTCCACCTGGATGTCCAGAAGCAGCATCGGCTATCATCCTTACAACATCACGTCTAACCTGTGTTGCTATTTTTTTCAGTTTTTCAATATCTGCCATTTTCCTAAATTTGAATAGATGATTACAAAGATAAAACCTTTAACAATTTTGCGAAATTTTTTATGATAAACATTAGCTACATACCTGAAGCAGAGAACATTAAACTTAAACTATCCAGATGGCTCTATACCAGGCCTGAAGCAATTCATCTTGTCTATAGCAAAGCAGATGCATTATTAACCCTCATCTCTTATATTACCCAAAAACACCAAATCAATAGAATAATATCCCTCCGGGGCCTTGAACAATACACTGATAAATTCCAAAGATTCTTTACTAACTCTCAATTTTTAACTTTTGATATTGGGCATAACCTCGAGGAGATAAGTAATAACCTGCTATCCGGAGACCTTTTTATTGCCGCAAATCCTATGCCTTACACCGGTTGCCTCTTACCTGTTAAACGCATACACAACTTATGCTTGCGTAAAAGCTGCTTCGTCATCTTTGACCTGAGCCTCTCATTCTACTGGTTAGGCTATGACCTGGGCAAAACCGGTCTACAGTATGTCACATTCTCGTTAAATCCACTCGCACCAGACTCCTCTCCTGTAGCAATCATAGCTCCGGGCTTAAACACTAATTATATTCTTGGAGAGGTTAAAGACTGGCCATATAACATTGACCTGTCAGACAGGACAAAAAGCCAGATGCAGGAAACTCTTGCAGACCTCGGCCAGAGCCTAGACAAATTGCTCTTACCCAGGGGCTTTACTCCACTCTGTGACAGACAAATTCCAACACACAGGACTTTTATCATACCCGGGGAAATAAACACCGGACAATTATCTGCTATCCTCCAATTCGCACAAATAAACCATCACATTGACAATAAAAAAAGCACACTTACAGTCGCTCTCACCCGACTTTGACGGTTTTGAGTAGAGAATATGCTGGTTATCAAATAGTTACAATTTTAGCAGGGCACTACATTTTTCCTTTTCTAAGTAATTAAAAGATAAGGGGTTACATTGTATTTTTTGTCAAAAATGCGATAAATTTTTCTTAATGTTTCGGTGGGCTTTGATGGGATAACGTAACGTTTGAAAGTTTTGTGGTCTCTTACTATACTTACCTGCGCATGAATCAGTTCATTGCGTACCTTCTCTGCAGATAATTTTATCCCTGCATTTTTTAACTTGTATTGCATAAAGCGCAACAAAGCAAATGACATATAAACCAAAGCTATATGGGCTTTAATGCGGCGGGGCTTCCAATGATAGATAGGCCGTACGAGCAGGTCGTGCTTGTGCAGACGAAAACTCTCTTCTACTTGCCACAAACCGTGGTATTGCTCCAATATCTCTTGTGCAGACAGGTCGCCGATATTGGTAAAAACTCCATGTAAGCCATCCCACTGGGCGTCTTCTTCCAATTTGTCCTTGTCAATCTCTATCTGATGGTCGCCTTTGAGTTTTATGTATTTTTTGTAACCAAAATTGCTTAACAAATCTTTTATATTCTTACTCTTTTTCAATTTCTTAGTTAATCTTTCTATGGCTTTGGTGCGGTCTGAGCGGTCCTTGTCCGCACGTTTGGATGAATGAGATACTACCAAACGTAACCCTTTGTATTTCAATTCTAACAATCTTAACACATCGCCATCATTTTGATAAACTAACTCTGGGCGGCTTTCTAAGATTTTATCCCTATAGCCTTTGGGCAAACTCTTTAACCTTGCACCTACTATAAATTCTATCCCTTGATTTTGTAAATATTCTATGTTTTCTTTGTTGAGCAAGCCACTATCTGCTACCAGGATTATTCTTTTGATTGACAAACGCTTAGATAAACTCTCTAACATCTGTTTTAGTGTATGACCTTCATAAAAATTACCTGCAAATAATTCGTATCCTAAGGGCAAGCCTCCTTCTGTTACTGCTAAAGCCAACAATACCTGAGACTGATTGAATTTATTATCTTTGCTATAGCCAAACGATTTTAACTCGTCTTCTGTAAAACTCTCAAAGTATAGCGTCGTGCAATCATAAAAAACTAAGTTGATTTGCTCTGAAAATAAGTCCTTTGTATATTTTAATGTCTTCTGCTGTATCTGGCTAATTACTTTTTCATCAATACTATCCAAAGCACGGTAAATTTGTTCTAACTTAATTTCTACGCCGAAATCCCTTGATAAAAACTCTTGAGTACTGCGCTTACTACGTGGACTGGCCAGACGGGCTAAAACTAAATGCTTTATTATTTCCTTGGTCACCTTCTTGCCTTTGAAGATCTGGTCAAAACCTACCTGGTCATATAACTGTCCATAAATATCGTGGATACCTTTTATTATACGCTTCTCTTCCCGCAAGTCCTTGACATTAACTGGCAAAGGCCCCTCGTTCTTTACCTGCATTTCGTCTAAATCTGAAGGAGAGAATAGCTTTGGTTCCCTCTGGTTTTCAATTTGTTGCTTTATGACTTGGGCTAACTCCTTAAATTGCTCCAACTCCTGCTCGTTGTGCGCAATACCTATGTGTCTGACTATCTTCTGTTTAACCTTACCTCCCTTGCGATAGTTCTGTACAATTTGCACACGATAGTGACCTTTCTTTCCTTGTATTTCTTTCGTCCGTATAAACATACGGCAAAACTAATGAACACAAATATCCTGGCCAAGGGAAAAGCAGACTTTTTAATTTGGGCACTACACTTCAACCTCCTCTCTGAAATCCCCTATTCAAGCCAAACTTTATCCTAAAAATCCAATTTTACCGTCAAAGTCGGG
>JALWNS010000533.1 GCA_027083655.1 Bacteroidales bacterium
TACTGTGGGAGGCAAATAGAGGCCAGATGTAGTTTTTGTCTGGTTAGTACGTGGTTTAACCAATACCCTGTCCCCCACCATTATAAATTTTTCAAAATCTTTCTCGTTGATTGTGAATGTCATACTGCTATATTTTTTATTCTTCTATAACATATTTTCTAAAGCCAGGAGTGAAGTAAAAACGGTATTTACCTTCATTGTCAAAGTATATGAAAAAAGCTTCGAGGTTTGCTTTTCTATTGACGAGCTCAATTGCTTTTTCCAGTCCCATGACCATGCAAGCAGTAGCGTAACCGTCTGCGTCCGTACAGTTATTAGAAAGGATGGAAACACTAAGCAAGTTAGATTTTGTTGGTTGACCAGTATGTGGATCAATAGTATGTGTATATTTAATACCATTCTCAATGTAAAAGCGGCGATAGTTTCCAGAAGTAGCAACAGCCTTTTTTGTTCCTTTCAGACCCAGTACTAGTTGAATTTCTCTACTTGCCTCAGTACTACCTTCAATAGGCTTATCAATACCTATACGCCATGGCTCTCCAAATTCGTTTTTCCCTTTAGTAATAACTTCTCCTCCGACCTCTACCATATAATCTGTAATTCCTAACCGGTCAAAATATTTAGCAATAACATCGACAGTATAACCTTGTGCTATTGCATTGAAGTCCATTTGTATACGAGGATCGTCTTTGATTACCCTGTTCCCTTCTAAGTGTACTTTGTGGTATCCTACAAATTGGAGGATACTGTCAATTTTTTGTTTAGACAGATTTTGCAGTTTACCACCAGGGCCAAAACCGTATGCTTCTACAAGAGGACCTACAGTAACATCAAAGGCACCATTAGTTGCTTCTGAGATTTCCATAGCTTTATTAAACACTTTTATAAAGTGTTCGTCTACCTGGACAGGTTCATTTCTATTTACTTTTGATATAATAGAATTGGGGTTGTATATAGACAGGGACAAGTCAATTTCATTAAGTATTGAGTCTACTTGGGGTTTAATCATTTTGCTATAGCGGTAAATGATATGGTAGGTTGTACCCTGTGTTTCACCCATAATTTTGTAGTACTGTTGCTTGGCACACGAAGGCAAAAGCAATAAAGTCAGGGATAAGAAGAATAGGTAATATACTTTTTTCATAGTAGTAGTTTTTTAGTTTTTTTGACTAAAAAGGCTATCGACAAAGGCATCAGGATCGAAGAATTGGATGTCATCAATTTTTTCACCTGTGCCTATAAATTTTATTGGTATTTTGAATTGGTCAGATATACCAATAACCACACCTCCTTTGGCTGTACCATCTAATTTAGTTAAGGCAATGGCATCAACGTTTGTTACCCTAGTAAATTCTTTGGCCTGTTGGAAGGCATTTTGTCCAGTGGATGCATCAAGGACAAGCAGGACTTCGTGTGGAGCTTCGGGGATAAGTTTTTGCATAACACGGCGAATTTTAGCAAGCTCCTCCATAAGATTTTTCTTATTGTGCAATCGGCCTGCAGTATCAATAATCACAATGTCGTACCCGCGGTGTATTGCAGAGTTTAGAGTATCATAAGCTACTGCAGCCGGGTCAGAACCTTGTTGTTGTTTGACAATATCTACACCTGCCCTTTTTGCCCATATTTCGAGCTGTTCTATAGCTGCGGCGCGGAAAGTATCTGCAGCACCCAAGAGCACTTTTTTTCCTGCTTGTTTGAACTGGTAGGCAAGTTTGCCTATTGTAGTAGTTTTTCCAACGCCATTGACACCGACGACCATAATAACAAATGGTTTGCCGTCTTGTGTTGTATATTCTTTGGATAAGTCGGAAATTGTTTTACTGTGGAGAAGCGTCTTAATTTCTTCGCGTAAAATATTGTTAAGTTCGGTAGCATTAAGGTACTTATCGCGGGCAACTCTATCTTCGATTTGTTTGATGATTTTGACAGTAGTATCTACTCCGACATCCGAGCCAATAAGGATTTCTTCCAGTTCGTCGAGAACTTCATCATCGACCTTAGTTTTACCC
>JALWNS010000534.1 GCA_027083655.1 Bacteroidales bacterium
ACCTTGGGATCATCTACTTCCTCTAAAACATTTACATTTTTAATATTTCCTAATATTTCATTTAAGAATTCCTTTTTCATCTATGCTTGTATTTAAGCACATTATGCACTGCTTGAATGATATTCTCTACCTCGAGGCCATATTTTTTCATAAGCTCATCTGCCTTACCACTTTCTCCAAACACATCCTTGACGGCAACATATTGCATAGGAACTGGCAAGCGCTGTGCTAAAACTTGTGCAACAGCATCACCCAGTCCACCATGTATAGAATGCTCCTCGGCAGTGACAACTGCCCTTGTTTTATTTGCTGATTCTAAAATGGCTTCTATATCCAATGGTTTTATTGTGTGGATATTAATTACTTCTGCAGAGATACCTTCTGCCAAAAGTTTTTCAGCAGCAATGAGAGCCTTCCAAACCATGTGTCCAGTGGCAAAAATTGTAATATCCGTTCCTTCGGTCAATAAGACTGCTTTGCCTATTTCAAATTTTTGGTCTTGTGGAGTAAAGTTTGGTACTTTAGGCCTTCCAAAACGCAGATAAACAGGACCGTAATATTCGGCTGCTGCCAGTGTAGCTGCTCTTGTCTGGTTAAAGTCGCAGGTATTTATTACTGTCATGTTTGGCAAAGCACGCATAAGTGCTATGTCTTCTAACATCTGATGGCTAGCTCCGTCTTCACCCACTGTTAATCCAGAATGTGATGCCGCTATTTTAACATTCTTATTCGAATAAGCAACTGTGAGCCTAATCTGGTCGTACACACGGCCTGCTCCGAACACTGCAAAAGTACCTGCAAAAGGGATTTTGCCTGACGTGGCCAACCCTGCTGCCAGACCAATCATATTTGCCTCGGCTATACCAACTTCTACAAAACGGTCAGGAAATTCTTTTGCAAATTTATCCATCTTAAGAGAACCTGTCAGATCGGCACATAAGGCTACTACGTCAGGATTACTTTGCCCTAATTCGTAAAGACCTTGACCAAAACCTGAACGTGTGTCTTTTAATTCGTTTGATTTGTACTCTTTCATATTTCTAGTATTTATTTGATGCTATGCAATTATACAAAAATACACATTTGCTTCAAACTATCTTAAAAAAATTTCTTATGAATTCAAAACTCTTGTAATTCAATATTATAGTCAAAAAGACGCCCGTATGGGAGATGTCCAAGATTTTGTATCTTTATATAACAAACAGGAGAAGAAACATTTGGCAGCTCAATGACAGTAGGATCATGAATTTCCCTGGAGTAAATCTCGGTGTAAAAATTATCATATAATACAACTTTTATAGCAGGAAACTCATATTTGCCCTTTGATATTGACAGAAAGACCTTTGTATTGGACCTTGGAAAGTATTTAAAAAAGTCTTTTTCATCCTGCATAAGGGCCTTGGCTGTATAGATCAGATGAAATGTATGGTATTGTCTTTCAAAGGGCTCTAAGTATGTAGGTATCTGGATAAAATCATCAGGTTCGTACTGGTCTGGTGTGAAAGAAATATTTGCCTGGCTTGTCTCCCAATATTGGACAAAACGTGATTTTTCAAGCGAATAAAGAATTACTGCCTTTTGATAAGGTGTGAAATGTCTGCGGCACTTTTTGTTTGGTTGGTAAGACATAATATTATCGGTCATAGGCTTGTAAGGCTCTCCCCAGGGATCTGTCAAATTGCCAATATAATTACAAGAGTCATCCATAAAAAAGCTTAAATCAGGCTCTGCCGGTGTATCACATAAATAATCACCGCGACACTCACAATTACGATGTCCTTTCTTGTCGACAGTCATTGTCCTGCTTACTGACTCTGCCTTTTTAGGACCTTTGTCCCAGTTGCGATGAGGATGTAAAAGGCCAAAATAATGACCTATTTCATGGGCAAGCCCTGTAGGAAGATCCGAACGGGTTAGGATTATTGACTTTGTCAAACTATTATACACTCCTCCTAATTCCGTGCGTACAAAGATTAAATCCTTTTGTATCTTATTGACCAGGTGTATAT
>JALWNS010000535.1 GCA_027083655.1 Bacteroidales bacterium
GGATACAGGATGGATTTCTGTTTTATTCCAATCCTTTTGAATTTCCTTATTATGATGGAAAGGCTATTTATTTTGATCCTTCCCAGAATTTTGAAATAGATACGAAAATTAAATTTATCAGTGGCGATGTCGAGAAATCAAGCGGTCTCTTCTGGGGAGACCTGATTTTTGGGGTAAAGTTTTTGCTTGGTTATTCACAACTTGGTGATTATATTGTTATTAAAAGTACAGGAGTAGATGAGAAAATCCTTGGAGAGGCTAAAGTAGAGGTAAATAGGTCAGGATTTAACCGCTTAACAGTCCGCAAGATTGGGGGATTTTATTATTTCTACATAAATGACCAGTTAATTTTTAAAATGAATTACACCCCGTTCCCCGGAAGATATATAGGTTTTTTCATAGCTCCTAAAGCATATATCCAGATTGCGTATCTTAAAGTATGGAAGCTTGTACCACAAAACTAAAACATAAAAAACAATGGCAATAACAAGAGATCAGAAAGTCTTTGAGATTATTCAACAAGAATACGAACGCCAGCGTAAGGGAATCGAACTTATTGCATCAGAAAATTTTGTTAGTCGCCAGGTCCTCGAAGCTATGGGTTCAGTGATGACTAACAAATATGCAGAAGGATACCCAGGCAAGAGATATTATGGAGGCTGTCGTTATGTTGATATGACCGAACAGCTCGCTATTGACAGGCTTAAAGAGCTCTTTGGGGTTGAATATGCTAATGTGCAGCCTCACTCAGGTGCTTCGGCTAATGCAGCAGTTATGATGGCTCTTCTCAAGCCAGGTGATACATATCTTGGTCTAGACCTTTCACATGGTGGACACTTGACACATGGTTCCCCTGTTAATTATTCAGGACAGTTGTATAATGTAGTGCATTACCACGTAACAGAAGATGGCTGGGTGGATTATGACGAAATGGAACGTCTGGCACTAGAACATAAACCAAAGGTCATCCTTGGAGGTGCTTCTGCTTATTCCCGTGATTGGGATTATGAACGTATGCGCGCTATAGCAGACAAGGTAGGAGCTATCCTGTGGTTCGACATAGCTCATCCGGCAGGTTTGATTGCCAAAGGTTTGCTTAAAAACCCATTCCCTCATGCCCATATTGTTACTTCTACAACGCACAAGACTTTGCGTGGTCCACGTGGTGGTATTATAATGATTGGTAAAGATTTCGAAAACCCAATGGGCATTAAGACTCCTAAAGGCGTTATCAAGACAATGGGACAGGTGATAGACTCTGCGGTTTTCCCTGGTTTACAGGGTGGACCACTGGAGCATGTTATAGCAGCTAAGGCAGTAGCTTTTGGTGAGGCACTTACTGAGGATTTCCGCCAGTATATGGAGCAGGTTAAGAAGAATGCACAGGTTATGGCCGAAGAATTCATGGCCCGCGGATATAAAGTTGTTTCTGGTGGTACTGATAATCATCTGATCCTTATTGATTTACGCCAGAATTTCCCTGATCTTACAGGAAAAGAAGTGGAGAAGACCCTTGAGCGTGCCGATATCACCGTTAATAAAAATATGGTTCCTGGCGATCACCGTTCTCCTTTCAAGACTTCTGGCATTCGTCTAGGAACTCCTGCTATTACAACACGGGGGGTAAAAGAAGATGGTATACGTCAGATTGTCGAATGGATTGACACCGTAATTAGAAATATAGATAAAGAAGAAGTTATCGATGACATTCGCCAGCAAGTAAATGAAATGATGGACAAATATCCATTGTTTCCAGACGAGAATAAGTAAAGTTCAATGATTTTTACCATACACAGAAGGGCTCTCCTCTTGGAGAGCCCTTCTGTTTTACGTCATTTCTTTAAATTAAAATGTGCAAGTATTATACCCTCTCATCACAACAAGGTGTATACGGCATGCTTGCAGACAGATAAAATCTAACCAGAATAATTCAGTAGAAAGTATAAATCAAATCCTGGCTTTGAAGTAATGTTTGTTTCATATTTATAGTGAAAAAGTGCCTATGCT
>JALWNS010000536.1 GCA_027083655.1 Bacteroidales bacterium
GCATTCTTAGATATGCGTAAGAGTTTGAAAATTGCTAAAATCGAAGAAAACAAACGAAAAGAAGAAGAAGAAATACACAACTGGATGGTACGCGGTGAGAATATGATTTCTGAAATTTTACGTGAATACAACCAAGATTTAAAAGAGCTTTCATATCAGGTAGTTAGCAATATCGTAAAATATACAAACTCAGTCCAAGGAGGCTTGTTCATTATCAATGATGAAGATCCGGAAAACAAATATATTGAACTTGTAGCAGCTTATGCTTACGATAGACGTAAACTTGTAGAAAAACGCATACCATTCGGCGTTGGACTTATTGGTCGTTCAATAATGGAAGGAGAAACAATTCATCTTACAAATATACCTCCAGACTATTTGAGCTTAACTTCAGGTCTTGGAGATAGATATCCAAACTCATTACTTATAGTTCCTTTCAAATTTAACGAGGTTATTTACGCTGTTATTGAATTAGCTGCTTTCGAACGATATAAACCATACGTAAGACAATTTGTTGAACGTGTAGGTATCAGTATTGCTTCAACTATTGCAAACTTAAAAATCACAGAACAAACCAAAAGACTTGTCGCAGAATTGCGTGCTAGATCTAATGAACTGACTGCACAGGAAGAAGAAATGCGTCAGAACTTAGAAGAAATGCGGACAATACAAGATGAACTCCGTAAGAAAGCTACTGAACTAGAAAATATCGTAAATGCTCTTAACAGAATAGCATACGTGTTCGAATTAAATGATGAAGGTTATATAATTAACATCAACGATTTAGTCATCAAATTGCTCAAAAAGTCACGTAAAGAGCTTGAAGGTAAATACTTCTTTACACTATTATCTGAAATTGAGCCTAAACTTAAATACGATAAAATACTTGAAGATCTCAAGAATAATAAGACCATTATTCTTAAAGCCCGTGTTGATGTATCCAAACTTACATTCTGGCTCAATCTCACCTTTGTACCTATCAGTATTGACAATGAAATACAAAAAATTGTGGTTATTGGTAACGATATTACAAAATTTATACAGACTAAAAATTAAGCACTTATGAAAAAAATAGTATTAGTCTCAGTTGCAGTTTTAATTTCAATTTTTACGTTCGCTCAATCTCCGGGAAAAACTATCAAAGCTGATACGAGTGGTGCTGATTCTGCACTACTCAATAGATTGCAACAAGGAGTAGGCTTGGTTGGCGATTCGACAATTGACATTTCTGCTTTGCAGCAATCATCTATGCAGCAAGTCTTCACATTACAAACCGAGTTACAGACACAAAAATTTTTGAAATCTATATTTCTACTTGGTTTCATTTTTATGACACTGATTGTAATCTTGCTTTTTGCTATTTATTACATAAAAATACGCCAAATCCTTAAGCTTATTGACATACAAGAAAAAGAAATGAAGCTGAGGCAGTTTGAAGTAGAAAAACTGAGCATTATTATCAACAATACAATGGATGCCGCAGCTATTACAGACAAAAATGGTAAGGTTTTATGGGCAAATAAAAGTTTCGAGAGAATTTACGGTGTTAATCCAGAAATGACAGAAATTAATTTGCTTGAGACCAAAGATCCTGATATAGAAAAATTAATAGAAAAATGTCGTAAGGAACATCGTGCTGTACAGTTTACTAAAGAAATGGTTACAGAAAAAGGCGAAAAGAAATGGATACAACGCCGCATAATACCGCTTGTTAATGACAAAAACGAAATTTTAAATTTCGCTGTTATCGATACCGATTACACAGCACTGAAACTTGCAAGCGAAAAAAATACAGACATTACTAAATAGTCATTTTTTAACACTCTAAAAAAGAGGCTGTCACCAAACTTATTCCTCCACAATAAACCCAATAAAAAGAAAAATTTATTTTTTCTTATAGAAGTTTATTACTTTCTTTTTATAAATGATGGTTACAAAAGACAGCCTCTTTTTCTTTTACTCTCCTAACAATGGCAAATCAAACGTAAAATAGCAAAATAGTACGTA
>JALWNS010000537.1 GCA_027083655.1 Bacteroidales bacterium
GAACATGAGATAGGTTGGTTAAATTCTAAAAACAGAGCTATTTATAATTTTGTTGAGCAATTACGAAAGGGTAATACAGAGATTGGTTTTAGCAATGAATTTATCCAGGACCAGGTAGTCCAGTCATTAATAGCATTGAGGGATGAGATTAAGCGAACACGCCTTGAAGAGGAAAAGAGGCGCAAAGAAGAGCAGCAGCGCAACTGGATAAACCGTGGTTTGGCTGAGTTCAGTAATATTCTGCGTGAGAATGTGGACGACCTAGACAAGCTAGCCGAAAAAGTGACCAGTTATTTAACCCGCTATATGGACGCCAAGCAAGCAGCTTTTTTTATTACCAAAGAAGAAAAGGGTGAGAAGTACCTGGAGATGATAGCATTTTTTGCTTATGATAGGAAAAAATTTCCAAACAAGAAGTTAATCTGGGGAGAAGGGCTTATAGGAGCTGCGGCTATTGAGAAGAATATAATGGTTCTCAATGACACAACAGAGGATTTTGTGGAGGTGACCTCTGGTCTTGGAGGGGCAAATCCAAGGGCTATTCTTATATCACCATTGATAGATGAAGAGGGAGATGTCCATGGAGTATTGGAGTTGGCATCTTTCAGTAAGTTTGAGGAATACCATGTAGAGTTTATAGAGCAGATATCAAAGAGTATTGCAGCTACTATAGCTAACGTTAAACGCAATTTGCAAACACAAGAATTGTTGAAGGCGTCACAAAAGCAGGCCGAGATATTGGCACAGCAGGAAGAGAGGATGCGAAAGAGTATGGAAGAGTTGCAGATGTTGCAGAAGGAGGCAGCTAAGCAGAGTGAGGAATTTGTTAGTTTTACTAATTCGGTTAACCGTGCTTTGTTAAGGGCAGAGTTTAACAGAGATGGTTTCTTGATCTATGCAAATGAGAATTTTATAAAGTCTTTGGAGTATAAAGATTATTTCGAAATTGCCAACAAACATTTTACAGTATTTCTTCATGATTCGGAAAAGGACTTGTTTGATCAGTTGTGGGACGGTATTGTAAATGAGAATAAAGTTTTTGATGGTGATTTGCACTTTGTTTCGTATGCAGGCCAGGAACGCTGGATAAGCACGGCAATAATAGCAGTAAGGAGCAAGGAAGGTGAGTTGTTGAAAGTATTGTTTTTAGGGCTGGACCGCACGTCTGAGAAGATGTTGGTTGATGAGCAGTTGTCTGTTTTGCGGTTTACAGATAATTTGATAGTACGTATGAGTTTGAACATAGAGGGCCGTATAATAGATGTTAATAGCAATTTTTTGACTGTACTCGGTCTAAAAAAGGAAGATATTATAAACAAGGAAATAACAGAATTGTTGAGCATAGAAGAAGCCCAGGAATTTAGTATTGTCTGGAGAAGTATTGTTACAGGAAAAGCTTATGTTACCACGCATAAGTTAACAACAGGATATAAAACGTCAGTTTGGATTGAAGCTTATTATTTTGCATATATAGTTGAAGATAAGATCCAGAATATAATTATGATTGGTTTGGATGTATCGGATAGGGTGAAAGCACAACAAGCATTAAAGTCAAAAGAGGAAGAGCTCAGGCAGAAGGAAGAGGAGATTGGCCAGCTGCAGGCTAAGTTTGAAGAAGATAAACAGAAATTGGAAGAGAAACTCAGAATGGAGAGTATAGCACGCAATTTATTCTCTAATGTTTTCGAGCAAGTAAACCAGGCAGTAGTAGCTATTGATGAGACAGAGCATATAGTTTTGTTTAACAAGAATGCAGAGGAGCTATGGAAGGTAAAACGGGATGTTGTATTGGGCAAGAGGCTAAGTGCTATATTACCAGAGCTACCGGAACCAATAGGTATTGATGATGTAGACTATTTGCTTGATTATTTTAATGCTTCCAAGCCATTGTTAAATACCAGTAGGTTATCTTATATAGTTGACAAAGCAGGAAATAGGGTTAACATAAGTGTATATATTGTAAAAGCTGAGTACGAAGGCAAGTCATTGATAACTGTCTTTATAC
>JALWNS010000538.1:0-520 GCA_027083655.1 Bacteroidales bacterium
ACTTATGATATGGAATTATTCTCCTGAGATAGGAGAAGTATTTGGAATTAAATATAAAATTTTACACGATATCAAAAAGACAACTGATAGTGAATTGTTTATAAAAATTTTATCATGGTTGATGTCATCCCTTTTTGTTCTAGTGGTGGCGGGCTACATGTATATGAAGTTGGATAGTGGTTCCAAAGCAGAAATAATTATTGATATTTTTTTATATTCTTCGGGAGCTTTATTAATGTTTTGGATAAGTAAGGCAATACAAGCCACGGGAGGAATGGGTGTTAGCTTATTTTCTTTTTGGTTATTTTTGGTTCCTAGTGCTGTAGCTGTTGCTTTTAGGGGGAAAATTGGCGTCATTATAACCTCTGTATGCGCAGGATATTTTGCCATACAATCGTCTATTTATTACAATGATGGATTTCACTCTAGCTTTTTTGGGGCCGAATATAAAGAAATTATTTCAGCATATAGTTTTTTAACTGCAATTTTTACAATACCTCAAATAGCTTCTATTGCTTTG
>JALWNS010000538.1:530-2001 GCA_027083655.1 Bacteroidales bacterium
GGCTTGTTACCAAGTTGTTGTAAGTGAAACCAAGGATTGGATTCTAAGAAGTGGGGGATCACGGTTCTGGCATAAATCCAATTTTCTGCCCCCCCCCTCCTAATAAAATGAAAAGAATCCAAGAAACTTCATGGGTGTTGTATGATTTTGCCAACTCGTCTTACCACCTAATTGTGCCGACCATGTTATTTCCTCTTATTTTTAAACAGTTTTTATGGGGTAATGATGCCACAGCTGATTTGGCCTGGAGCCTGACAGTTGCTATCCCTATTATTCTTTCAGGCTTATTAGCTCCCCTGATAGGTGCTTTTCTCGATGCCAGCGGCAAACTCAAGGTTTTCTTCTCTTTCTTTGTTATATTAACTATAGCTACAACTTACTTGCTTGGACTTATGCCGCCAGATGCTAGGTATGCTTTAATAGTTGTTTTTTCTATCGGTCTTATGACATTCAATCTTTCACAATTTACCTATAATGCCTTTCTTCCTTTTCAATACGGAAATAAAAAAAGTGCCTTGATATCCGGCATAGGATGGGGACTTGGATATCTAGGGGGTATTTTATGTATGATTCCAGTTTACTATCTGGTTAAAGATAGCAAGCTTCCTGACGGAATTATGAATTATCAGACAGCCTTTCTTATAACGGCTACATTTTTCCTTATTTTTTCAATACCATCCCTTATTTATCTGAGAGATACTAGAGACTATGGCAGAAGTGCATTGATAGGGGGAGGATATACGCGAGTCATAACGACTATAAAAAACTGGAGGAAATACAAATCAATCTTTCTATTTCTCATAGGGCTATATCTCATTAATGATGGAATAGCGACGCTTGTGTTCTTTACATCTCTCTATGCGACAGGTGACCTTGGTTTAACTACCAAGGATGTGTTTGTAGGCTTCCTCATTGTTCAAGTAGTTGGTATATTTGCTACCATTATATTTGCTGCTCTAGCAGAAAGACTGGGATACTTGAATCTGTTTTACCTATCTGTTGTATGGTGGATTGTTAACTCCTTCTCTTTCTTTTTAGTGCAAAGTGCAATGCAGTTCTATCTGCTTGCTGTCGCTGTAGGATTGGTTATTGGGACAACGCCAGCATTGGCACGAGCCATAATTGCTAAGGCTATTGACAGTGAAAAGGACAAGGCCGCAGAGTTTTTTGGCTTTCATGCTTTTGCCAGCCGCGTATCCTCCGTTTTTGGTCCTATCACATTCGGTGCCATAGCCACTGCAACGGGCTCCCAGCGGCTGGCAATACTTAGTTTGGCGCTATTTTTTGCTACAGGTCTTCTCTTTGTCTTAAAATCTGGGATCTCTGAGAAGCTTTCCACGACAGCTTGATTGGCGCCTAAGAGATTCGGTTATATTTTTGCATTGCCGGGCTTGGTTGTCAGGCACATATACAAAACCATGTCTTTATTTCTTCTCGCCAGAACGCAAAACGCTCATGCCTACTCCATCAC
>JALWNS010000539.1 GCA_027083655.1 Bacteroidales bacterium
GTCTTTATAAAAGACAGCCTTTTTTTGTGTGCAATATGTTAGTTATTCCACTGGTATCAAGTTAGTTTTCAGGAAGTATTTATACAATAGCTTTTGTACTAGAATTGCTCTCAAAGAGGCAAAATTATGCCGCCCATTACAAGTAAAAATACCTCATGTTACATATACAAAGTGCGTAGTATTGTTAGCTCTATATCGTAGCTAATATTGCTATGACTTTGAAATAATACATAAGTTCTAAAAAAACGTATAGCCTGCCCTTAAGCACATAATGTGTTTATCTGTAACATTTATTATTAGGGATTTTAAAAAAAATTAACGCAAAATTATTTTACAATTGTAAGCTATAAAAAAAATCCTCAATTCTATGAAAAGGATATTACTTATATGGATAGCTGTAGCCTTTACAATTAACCTTTCCGGCCAGATCCAAGGATATGTCTTGGACAAAGAAACAAATCAACCATTGCCTGGTTGCCTTGTTAAAATACGCGAAATAAACAAAGCAACTCTAACCGATGCCAATGGTTTCTTCATATTTAACAATCTGCCACATGGTACTTTTTTACTTGAATTTTCATATTTAGGATATGAAAATAAATCAATCCAGATCTCATACAACTCCGAAGCTATTAACCTAAAAATCTTGATGACACCATCACCTATCAGGACAGATGAAATAATAATAACAGGCTGGCTACCAGGCAGCCAGCACACCTCTGCTATGAAAGTAGAAAATATCAACCTTAATACATCAAACCTTATCCTTCCCTCCGTACTTAGTTCTTTGACCACTGTACCAGGCGTTGACATTATATCAAAAGGCCTGGGAGTTGGATCCCCTGTTATACGTGGATTATCAAAGACAAATATTGTTGTACTTAACAATGGCTTCAGACTGGAAGATTACCAATTCTCCGAAAATCATCCTTTCTTCATAGACAATTTTGGTACTAAAAAAATTGAAGTCATTAAAGGGCCCTCCTCTCTTCTATACGGCTCTGATGCCATTGGTGGTGTTATTAATGTATTATGGGAAGACCCTGCAACTGTAGGACACTTTAATACGGATTTTTCACTCCAATATAACTCCAACACACGTGGCACAATGTCAAGCTTTGGTCTTAAGTCATCTGGTGAAAAAATCTCATGGGGCGTACGCCTTGGATACAACATTAATGGTGATATGAAAGACGGACTGGGTAGGCAGGTAACCAACACTAGATTCCTTATGCAAGACTTTAAAACTTTCCTTATATTCAATAATGAAAAAACATCGCACAAATTCTTTTTACAGTATGACAAAAATAAATTGGGGCTATGCGTTGAACCTGCATTTAGTCTAGTTAATGATAATAATCTACTCCCTTATAATTTTTATCAAGATCTTACTCATCTGTTTTTTGGTAATAAAAACACTATTTTCCTCAATAGCTCAATAAGCATTCATGCAAATTTCTCTTATGAATTTAACCGTCGGGGGTTGCGTGTTATCAAGGATCAACCTATGCCTATTGACATGAAACTCAATAATTTTACTTACGAAATATACTTCAGTAAAGATCTAGGAAGACTTACCTTCATAACCGGCTCACAGGGTTGGTTTGTACAAAACAATAATTACGGTTCATCGGTTTTCCTGCCAAACTATAATTCATACAACACCTCTGCGTATTCCCTCCTAAAAATTCTGCTAAATAGCAAAATACACTTTATCACAGGCCTCCGTTATGATTACTCTTTTATCAAATTATGGCCAATCATAGACACCACAACATCTGCTATCAGTCCCAAATATAAAAACCTCAGTGGCACACTGGGAGGAACTATGCGTATTGGTAAATACACACTAATACGTTTTAACTCAGCAACTGCTTACAGGAACCCTAATGCAGCAGAACTAGGAGAACTTGGTATACATGCTTTCCGTTATGAGGTTGGTAATCCAAACCTGCGGTCACAACATAGCTTTGAAAATGACCTTAGCTTGCACC
>JALWNS010000540.1 GCA_027083655.1 Bacteroidales bacterium
TTTTTGAGCCTGCGTATATATCGATTGTCATTATAATCTATTTTCATATTCTGGTATTACAAATTTACTCTACAAAAAGTAATTTTAAAAGTTTTTAAAATAAATAAAGCTTCATTTCATGGAAAAATGAGGTTTACAATCTTATACCAAGAATGGTAATATCATCAATTTGGAATATAGGCTCTGAACCATTTACAAGGGGTAAGTTCATCCAGTCATTAAGAGTTTCTTCTAAAATAAACCTTTGTTCTTCGGTAGGAAGGGTACAAATTCGGCTTAGCATGGCTTTGAATCTATGGTATTTGAATTTTTTTACTTCTTTACCACCTATTTGGTCAGGATATCCATCAGTAAAAAGATAAAGCATGTCACCTTCCTTGTATTCAAGATTATACTGGGAATATGAAGGGCTTGGGAAAGCAAAAGTTATATCTCGGCGAGAGTCTCTGAGTTCATGTAAAACTAAAGCTTTGGTATCGATAAGGTAAATTACCTGTCCGGCAGTAGAGTATGTTAGAGTGCGTGTGTTGGTGTTTATTCTGGCAATACTTATAGCGAATCCTTCTTTCTCAAGACTAGGTCCGCCTTCTTGTGTGTTGTATTTATGGTAAAAATCCCTAATATCGTCACGGAGCCGGTTAAGTATCTCATCTGGCTCAAAAAGGTGATATTCATTAACGAGTTTTTTGACGATACTAAGTCCCAGAATACTCATTAAAGCTCCTGGTATTCCATGGCCTGTGGCGTCACCAACAATCGCAATTTTATATTTGTCAACCTGGCTTACCCAGTAAAAATCCCCAGAAATGTATTCCCTTGGAATGTATAATATGAAGAAGGAGGTAAAAATTTGTTCTATTTCCTGAAGTCCCGGGAGCAATATACGTTGGATATGTTGTGCATATTTGAGGCTTGATTCTATTTCTGTGTTTTGGGCTATTAACATTTCTTCTTTTTCTTTAAGGGCAATGTTAACCTGTTTTAGTTCTTCGTAATTTTTCCTTAGTTCTTCATTTAGCTTACTGATATATGTGCTTTGCTCCATTATTGTCTTTATCTTCTCTTCTAATTTCTTGTTATGAATTTCCAGTTTTGCTTTTTGTAATTGAATGATTCTGAGAAGTTTCTTGTTTTTAACATATAAATATGACAGGATGGAGATAATAAATATAACTATTAGAGCTGTTAGAAAAAAGGTTTTTAGGATGCGAAGTAAAACAGGATTTTGTTTTGGTTTGTTTATTTCTATGTTAAGGAGTATGGGGTCTAAATCTTCCTGTCCAAAAGAATTAATAGCTTGTAGATACAGAGTATATTTACCTATAGGTAGGTTATGATATACAATTCGTGGGGATTTGGAAAAATGAAAGGTAGTGTCATAGCCAATTAATTTGTATTTATAAGTTATAGAAGATGAGTTAAAGTCAACACTTCCAAGTTTTATTTCCAAGGAATCTACAGGAGCAGGAATTTTAAGGGTTTTCAGATAATTTACACCTGTATCCAAATCGAGCTTTATGCCATTAAGGGTTATGTTGTTGATATAAGTTTGAGGTATTTGTAGTTTAATAAATTTTAAGGCTGTATCCAAGATGCTCAGGCCATATTCATTAGCCGTAAGTAAAATGTTTTTGATATTAATTAACTTGTGAGCAGAGTTATCATGTTTTACTAGATTATGCTTAAAAAGTATACTTTTATGATCCTTAAGGTTAAATTGTATTAACCCTTTACTAGTACTTAGCCATACATGTTGGTTATCTACCTGGTTTATATCATAGATCAGATTATCATGGGTTAAGAGAGTGTCTATTATTTCTTTAATTTCCAGGGTAATAGGGTCTATCTCAAAGAGTTTGCCTGATTTTGTTGAAATCCATATTTTCCCATTGTTCATCTGGTACATAGCATAAACCCAACTAATTTGCTTGTACTGTTTTATTATACATTCGAATTTGTTTGTACGTGTTTTGAACAATCCAAGCCCATTGAC
>JALWNS010000541.1 GCA_027083655.1 Bacteroidales bacterium
AATAAAAGTTAAAACAGAAACTCTTAAAGAAAAAAAACTTAAAATTATTACTTATATTAAAAAAGAACCTGCTAGAAAAATTAAAAAGATTAAGAAAAATGAGTCTTTTGAAGATGTTTTGGTACACCTTAAACCCCATTCAAAATTAGACATTGTTGCCATAAAAAATCAAATGGTAAAACCCATAATCTATACAAAAAGTATTAAGTTGTCAGACTTAAGTATAAAGCATAAGAAGCAAACTTTTATTAATATGCTTATTCCTTCTATTCTTGTGGCAAAGCATCGTATACGAATTGAGCGAAAAAAAGTAGTGAAACTTTTAAATGTTAAAAGTCTTTCTTCCGAAGATAGTTTGTGGTTAATGAAGAAGCAACATATTTTTAAAGCATCAACCATAGATGAACTTTATGATAAAATGGAGCTACATCCTACTAGTATTATTATTGCCCAAGCGATTATAGAAAGTGGTTGGGGAACTTCTAGGTTTTTTGAAAAAGCAAATAACGTATTTGGCATATGGTCTTTTAATGAACATGAAAAACGAATTTCTGCTTCTGAAAAAAGAGGGAAAAAGACGATTTATGTGAAAAAGTATGACGATGTAGAATCGTCTATATATGATTATTTTTTGCTCTTATCGACTAAAGATGTTTATCAAGGTTTTCGAGAAAAAAGGTTAGAGAGTCAAGACCCTTTTGTTCTGATAGAAGAACTAGGAAAGTATTCTGAATTGGGTGATGAATACATTGAAAATTTGAAAAATACCATCGTGAAAAATAAGCTATTGGCGTATGACTCTTACTCTTTAGACATCTAATACGTTATAATTCGAGAATTAATTAAATTATAAAGAGTAAAAATGTCATTAGCAACACTTGGTTTGTCATCTGAAATTATTAAAGCATTAAAAGATAAGGGGTATGTTTCTGCTACACCCATACAAGAAGCATTGATTCCCACTGTTTTAAATGGTCATGATGTTATGGCAGGTGCTCAAACGGGTACAGGGAAAACAGCTGGTTTTGCTTTGCCTATTATTCATGAACTCTCCAAAGATTTTGTAGAAGGACGACATTCTCTTCGTGCTATTGTCATTGTACCCACACGTGAGTTAGCAAGACAGGTTCATGAGAGTTTTGAAGCTTATGCTAAGTATTTACCTTTAAAATCAGTACTGCTTTACGGTGGTGCAAATATGACCTCTCAAGCCAATAGATTAAAAGCTGGTATTGACATTATTGTGACTACTTCTGGACGTTTGTTAGAACATATAGAAAAGAAAAACATAAATTTAGATGCTGTACGTTATTTGGTGCTTGATGAAGCAGATACTATTTTAGACATGGGTTTTGTGCATGAGGTCATGCAAGTAATTAATTTATTACCTAAGAAACGACAAAATATTTTGGTTTCGGCTACACTTTCTGGGTCGGTTAAACGTTTGGCAACAGATATTTTACATAAACCAAAACTGATAGAAGTAGACTCTATGGGAACATCGGCCACTAATGTTAAACTCGTTATTTATCCTGTAGAAAAAGAACGTAAGATTGAACTACTCTCTTTTATAATAGGTTCGAGAAATTATAAGCAAGTTTTGGTTTTTGTACGTAAAAAAGAAGAGGCTGATGAGGTGGCTTCTGAACTAAATCTTTCTGGATTAAAAACTTCAGTCATTCACGGTGACAAAAGTTCAGGGGTACGCACAAGAGCGTTAAGTGCTTTTAAAGAGGGAAAGATTAGAGTTTTAGTGGCAACAGACATTGCAGCACGTGGCTTAGACATTCCAAATTTAGCCTTAGTAATGAATTATGATATTCCTCATGTTACAGGTGACTTTATTCATAGAATTGGGCGTACGGGTCGAGCAGGGCAAGAAGGTCTTGCCATTACGCTTGTTTCTCCAAAAGAAGAAGTATCACTAAAAGATGTAGAACGATTATTGGGTAGGGCGATTAGACGTGAGGGGTTTGAGGTTATACTCC
>JALWNS010000542.1 GCA_027083655.1 Bacteroidales bacterium
AAAAAATGAAATGGACCGAGGCTAATACCTTAAGATCATCGTTTAAATGTCGTACTGCAATGGCAGCAGCAAGAAAATTTGGTATATTTGGACTTAGCCAGCCCATGAAATGATTATGAAATGACCTAGGAACAAAAAAAGCACAAAGAAGAGATCTCTCAAGAAGCATATGATCGTATTTTGTATGTTATAGGTACTCAAGCTATCGAAGATATTTTTCCAGACGAGCAGGACATAAAAGATCTTATTCGTGTAGAGAATAGAGAAATTACCACAGATAAACTTGTAGAAGCATAGGGGTCAAAAGCATAGAAAGCATAGAAGCATAGAGGTGACAATGACAACCTAATAAAACCTACGCCATACTTCTCTCCAAGGAGAATCTATGGCAAGAAAACCACATATAGAGTTGGCAGGAAAGTACCCTGTGTTAGCGGTGTGGTAAAGAGGAGTAGGAAATGAGTTGTCATTGTCACCTGACCCCTAATCCTTGATTGACTAGTATAGCAAAGGAGAGCTTAGCATTAGCATCACCTGACCCCTATGCTTTTGACCCATATGCTTGCCTATGCTTGACCCATATGCTGCTATGCCTGCCTATGCCTTTTGACCCCTATGCCTAACATATTAGCATAACTTATAATAAAAATATATGCTATAATGCCACTTATTTTTTTAGGAGATTGGTAAATGATGAAAGATATGCTGGTTTGGTTGGGTGTTCCTGCCCTTGTGGTGCTTTTATTCGAATTAATAATGTCTGGATTAGCCTTGTTGGTTATTCATCTTTTTACCAGTATTGATAATATCTCAGATATATTATTTGCTAATATTAGCTTCTTAGATATAAAAGTTATTACAATATTAATATTAAATAATGTTTTATTTTTTATAGGTATATTGTTTTGGTTCGCAGCAGCGTCATTTAGCGATAGAGTAGGAGGAAGTGATTCAAGTTTATTGGCAGCCTTGATAAAAATTATTGGTTTTTGGATTTTTGCTATACCAATATCTGTAAAAGTGCTACTAGACGCCTTTATTGCCTATATAAAGCATAAGTTAAAATAATAATTAGTTTAATGCTATTTCATTTTGAAATTTTATAATTTAAAATATATGACAGTAAAGTATAATTTGCAATAAATTTAATTTAAGGAGATATTATAAAATTGAAAAAAATTACAACTATATTATTTTTAAGTGCTAACTTACTTCAAGCGGGATTTTTTGACCACGATAAGAAGTATTACGACAAACATTTAAAAGAGGCTAAATCTAAGGTTGATTTGTGCGATAAAGCGGTAGTAACGGCTCTAAGGGAATACGGGGTCGGGTGTAATGGGTAATATTGTCAACCTATTAAATATGTTTGGTCTTACAAATACAGGAATGCTTATCTAATGGATCAACTTCAAAAAATCCCTATTTATCAAGCAATCAACAAACCTGTTCTGTTCCTCGGAGCAGAACGAAGCTTAGTAATCTTTTTGGGAACTATGGCAGGAATGCTTATGTGGATGGGTGGTACTTGGTTTACATTTTTTGTAGGTTTGGTGATATGGTTTATTGGTATCTATTATCTAAGAGAGATGGCTAAAAAAGATCCTATTATGAGTACCGTTTTTAGAAAATATCAACAGTATAAAAAGTTCTACCCGGCATACACAACACCTTTTGCTTATTTCAAGCAATAAGGCTGTATGCCCAACTCCCTAATCCTATTAACACAAAACTTCCAAATACAAAACTTACTAGATTGTCTATTTTAGATTTATACTTGAGATAAATATAAATAGTTGGTACCATTGCAGCACTTGCAACATAAACTAAAAACTCTTCTTCTATATATCTTTTTAATAGATAGTCACCCCTGAAAAACCAAAAAACACCCCAATAGAAGGTACTTTGGAAGCGATAAGAGGGTATAATATCAACCAATAAACATAAGCCCCTGACCGATTTCCGGTCGAAACAGGTGTTAAAATTG
>JALWNS010000543.1 GCA_027083655.1 Bacteroidales bacterium
ATTCTGAATCGCCCCCAAATTCCCTAGTTGATCATTGAGTATAGTAATACGTTTATCAAGGGCTGCTAACTCTGCAATACAAGAAGCTGTTTTGTCAGTAGAACCATCATCTCGAACAATCAATGTCCAATCTTTAAAGTCTTGGTTTTGAATACTCTCTACTTGTTCCTTAACATAACGACCACCATTGTAAGTAGCCAAAAGAATTACAACTCTATCTTTAATCATTATCTAACCAGCTCTTTACTTCATCTTTAGACATGTACCCAAATTTATGCAAATAAAAACCTGTTTCTCTTAGAACAAGCCTAATGTCCTCTTGAGTCAAAGATTCCTGCCAACCATTTACTTGAGCCTTACTGAAACCTCTAATATATTCCTCCTGCGTGTAAAAGATTCCGCAAAAGCTTTTACTATAACCCTTTAAAGGCTTATCTAAATCTATCATTTTAGAATTGAACTTTATATCAATAAAATCACAAATACTTTTAGCCATAGCTTCTGGACTGCTTACAATATCCTCATACTTAACTTCACAATAACTTTCCTGAAACGCTTGGCTATTAAAAACCTCTTTAAAACGTTGAGGAAATAGCACCTGTTGTTTCCAGTGTTTTACTGCTTCAAGAGCAGAAAAAAAGTTAATATTTCCCCAGCTATTTCCCATTCTTTTTCCCACTCTTAAATACGAGGCTACAACGTCTAAGGGGTTCCTAATAACCTGAATAAATTTCGCTTCAGGAAACAATTCATGAAGTGTACAGAAACATCTTACATTACTTGGAGTTTTCTCAGCAAAAACAGACACTCCACTCTCAACAAAGCTTGACCTAAAAAAGCCTAGTATAAAATTTCTTGTGTTGTCCCTCAATAAGTCTTTATTCGCATAACTTGATATACGCTCAGACTCAATACCTTTCTTCATTGTCGTATACAAGTCACATATTGTCACCAAATTTCCAAACTCTGGTCCACAATAAATATCTGGGTGTGCATCCAGCAGTCGTTTCACTAATGTCGTTCCAGATCGAGGACACCCACCAATAAAAACCATTGGGAAATCAGAGTTAATATTTATCACTTGAAAAAGTTCTTTAACCAAAACCAAAGTTTTACTGGAACCAGTGGCTTTACGAAGCGAACACAAAAAATTCTTAGATTTAGGTTGCTAATACTTTGAGTTGCTCCCACTCTAACAAGTTTAGACGGCAATATACCAAACTCTTCTCTCGCATCCACTCGGATAACTTGACCGTTCCCTGTTGGACTAGGCAACCCTAATACCTTAAAAAAGTCCCTAACCCTATCATCAAAAGAATAACCCTCGCTAACCAAAAAATTACACTTTTCAACAAGCTTACATCTCTCTTCTTCGTGTGCTAAATAGTACTCACATAAATCTCGTAATTCTTGAGCATTTTTATACATAGGCACAGGCACATCTTCACCAAATAAACGAAACAAATCCGAGTCTTCCCTATACTCTGTAATGAGTAATGCTTTGGATGCCATAATATCATAAACCCTGTAAGGCAAGCCGTTTACAGCCTGATGATGTGAAATATTAACTGCAAGTTTTGATTTCTGATAAAGAGCAACAAGCTGTTCTCTAGTTTTTATGAAAGCTCCAAACTGATAACACTTCAAAAGAGATAGCGAATACTGGTTTACATTCAACCAGTTACGCGTGCCATACAACATCAATCCAAGATCTGATATGCTATCCAAATATTGAATACGTTTGTTCAATGAAACAGCATTCGCCAAGAGCCCTTTAAACTTAAAGAGGTCTAATGAAAAGTCTGATAAAACACGCTCTACACCACAGTCTCTCAAATGAAATTCAAAATCTAAATCATAGTCTTGTTTTACTCGTTCGGCTAACTCAATAATTCCTTTGACCATCACTGGAGATTCACTATAAAACTCTAATATTTTTGAGAGGTTTCCACAGTAAAAGTATGTGCCTACAAAAGATATATT
>JALWNS010000544.1 GCA_027083655.1 Bacteroidales bacterium
ATGATGACGAGGTCATACTGGGTGGTCTGGAGGATAAAGTTGCGGTCAAAGTTAAGATATGCCATAAACTTTTCTAGCTCTTCACCTTCGAGACCTGTGATTGTACTAACTATCTGGGGGTTGAATTTTTGTTCTATCCGTTTTTCCATTTCGGCATATTTCTGGTACTGCTGCATTTGTTGTAGCTGTTTTTCATATTTTGTCTTACCACCAATAACGAAACCTACACCCCTGGAAGCTATTGTTAGGGCTCGTAGGTCTTCTTTGCTAATAGCCTTGTCTATCCATACTTGAATTTGCTCCTGGGTCTTGTCTTTTTCTACTTTTGTGTGGGCTACTTGGTAAACAAATGTCTTCCATCTTACCGCAAAAACATCAACGGCCGGTAGTTCATAAACTTTATTGGTCATATAAATGGTTGTCTCAAAACGTTTTCGGCTAGGATTCTTATCTGCTAAGGTCCAGTACTTTGTTTGGTATCCAAGACAGGATAAACGCAAGGTGTCATCCTTGGTCATTGCTATCAAAAAACGTCCAGCTGTGTCGCTTTGCGTTGCATTACCTTTTTTTACATTAACAACAAGGACATAAGGGACAGGCTTTTTGGTCTCTTCATCCAGGATACGCCCTGATACATAATACACTCTTTCCCAGATTTGGCCATAGGAAAAGCTCCAAACTAGCATTAAAGCTAGGACAATTAAAACGCGACGCATAATAAAACCTTTTTCATTTATTGCAAAAAAAGAATGTTTTTTTTATTATAGCAAATAAACCCTTAGGGCATTGAATATATAAAAAATTTCTAGAATGGATTCGGTAAAATTTTTTTTTGACAACAAAATTCAGGAGATTGACTTTTCTATGATCTCGCCAACTACCACTGTACTAGATTTTTTGCGTTCTTATCCTGGCCGTTTTGGGACCAAGGAAGGATGTGCCGAAGGTGATTGTGGCTCCTGTACCGTAGTTATTGCCCAGTCATGTGGAGATCATCTTGAATATCATGCCGTAAATTCGTGTATGGTATTTTTACCCAGTCTCCATGGAAAGTTTCTTATCACTGTCGAGGACCTAAACCAAGGCCCTGTATTGCATCCTATACAGAAAGTTTTTATTGAAAATTTTGCCAGTCAATGTGGATATTGTACGCCAGGATTTGAAATGTCGCTTTTTGCGTTGTATAAAGAAAATCCAGAACCTACTGACGAAGAGATAATTGAGGCTATTGAAGGTAATTTGTGCCGTTGTACAGGATATCGTCCAATACGTGATGCTGCGGCTTCTTTGCGTGGAGTTATAGAACGTGATCATATTTCAGAAAAAGAAGAGTTTGTCCTTGAACAACTTGCAAAAATAGAGCCCAAAGAGCTTCTTGATTTGCAGCATAAAGATCAACGGTATTTGATACCCTTTAGCTTGGACAAAGCATTGGATTTGATTTCTAAGTATCCTGAGGCAGTTATTGTTAATGGTTCGACTGATGTGGCATTGCGCCGTAATAAGCTAAAGGAAAAGATTAAGTTGGTCATTGACCTCTCTTTTATTCCAGAACTGAAATATTTGAACCTAGACAAAGATAAAATTATTATTGGAGCAGGTGTCACAGTCCAGAGATTAAAAAGATTTGCAAAAGACAATTTACCAGATCTTTATGAATACCTCAGGGTTTTCGCTGCCAAACAGATACGCAATAGGGCTACAGTTGGAGGGAATATTATGACAGCATCTCCAATAGGTGATTTGATACCTGCATTGGTTGCCCTGCAAGCTCATGTTATCATTGCAGGCCCACAGACACAGACATATAGCCTCGAAGATTTTATTATTGGCTATAGAAAGACACGCCTGGGGCAAGGCCAATTGCTCAAACAAATTATTGTGCCTGTTAATAAAGACTGGACATACAGGTTTTACAAGGTTTCCAAACGTACGAGTCTTGACATTAGCACTGTTAGCCTATCAGCAGGAATTTTGGTG
>JALWNS010000545.1 GCA_027083655.1 Bacteroidales bacterium
CTTTAATTCAGTATTTTGATTATTTCTTCGGATAAAAAGTTAAAAAGGAAAGTGGACCCGATGGGAGTCGAACCCACGACCTCCAGAATGCCATTCTGGCGCTCTAGCCAGCTGAGCTACGGGCCCATTTGTTTATTTGCAGTGCAAAATTATAAATTCATTGCTTAATTTTCAAATTTATTCTCCTTTTTTTTGCATGTGTATAAACAAAGAGAGGCTGTCAATATTGACAGCCTCTCTTTGTTTTCATTATTTTCATTTCTTACTTCTTGGACCTTGCTAGACGGAACCCGATTGTTCCCTGAGGTTTATTTGGCATGAAATGAAAACGCTTTGTGATACGCATGTGCTCCTTCGGACTTTTAAATGAGCCTCCCCTATAAACCCGGTCTTTGCCAAATTCAGGTCCTCGTGGATCAGTCTCCGGGCTATTTGCATAGTACTTTGGATCATAGTAATCCCAGCACCACTCAAAAGCATTACCCAACATATCATACAAACCTAATTCATTTGGTTTTTTCTGCCCTACTTCATGTGTTCTATCTCCTGAGTTCTGTGAATACCAGGCTACTTCATCCAAATTAGCACTGCCTGGATATGGGAAGCCCTTTGATTCAACTCCGCCACGAGCTGCAAACTCCCATTCTGCTTCAGTGGGCAAACGATAGCCATTTGCATCCCAGTTGACTTTCTCTATTACCAGACCTAGAGAATCTTCTCTAAATTCATAAACTTTATCTAGACGGAAAGAAGAGCTCAGCCAATTACAATACTTAATGGCTCCAACCCAACTAACGTTAATAACAGGATGTTTTCCGCGGCCAAATCCGCCATCATCAGGCTTTGGATAACCAGTAGCCTCGCAGAACAAGTCAAACTCATCAAAAGTCACTTCATACTTACCTATATAAAAATCACTTACTTTCACTTTGTGCTCCGGCTTCTCATCACGTGCACTAGGTCCTGGTGAATAATCATTACCCATATAAAACTCTCCACCTTGTACAAAAACCATCTCAGGCTCCTTCATCTGCGAAAAAGCCATAATAACTATAAAGAGCAGAAATAATGTAGAGATTAATCTTTTCATAGCTTCATAAATTTATTTTGTTATTGTAAATATACTCAAAAATCTTTCCACAAAGGTAAAAAAAATCAATGCTAAATTCATATTTATTTACATTAACGGATTTTTTTTTCATATAATTGTATACCTATAAAAACTTTTGCTAAATTCTAATAACGATGATAAAATACAAACGCATTTTATTAAAACTTAGTGGTGAAGCCCTTGCTGGTCCTGAAAAATCTGGTATCCATACAGACACTATACTCACTTTTGCTAACGAAATCATAGAAGCAAATAAAATAGGGGCCCAAATAGGTATTGTACTGGGAGGAGGTAATATATTCAGGGGACTTAAGGGAACCAAGTACGGTATTAATAGGGTAAAAGGCGATTATATGGGCATGTTGGCAACTGTTATCAATGCCCTGGCATTGCAAAGTGTAATTGAGCAATTAGGGGCTAAAGCAATCGTGCTTACATCTACTTTTATGGAGCCTTATGCAGAAAGATATACCCGTACTAGAGCCCTTAATGCGCTAGAAAATGGACAAATAGTTATATTTGCAGGTGGAACAAGCAATCCTTTCTTTACTACAGACTCGGCAGCTGCACTCCGAGCAGTCGAAATAGAAGCAGACATTCTACTCAAAGGTACTAATGTTAAAGGTGTATATGATAGTGATCCTAAAGTAAACAAGAATGCTAAATTTTTCGAAGAAATATCATTTGCCCAGGTCATAGAAAAACAATTGCGCGTAATGGATCTGACGGCTTTTACGTTATGTCAAGAAAATAATATGTCTATTATTGTGTTTAATATTTTTGAAAAAGGAAATATTTTAAAAATTTTGAGCGGAGAAAAAGTTGGTACACTGGTACACTAATATTCTGGCAAAACAAAAAATAA
>JALWNS010000546.1 GCA_027083655.1 Bacteroidales bacterium
TCTATCAAATGATAAATTTTACGGTGTATACGCTCACAGTCATCCAGGCTCAACCCACGATAACTGTCAAGGTAGACAGTGATATTATTATTCTTGCCAATGGTAATATCTACGATAAATAAATCATTATCATCAATTGACTGGCTAACTATATCATATATTTGATTTTTTTCCATGGTTAATATTTTTTTAGTACAATAAAAAGAGGGGACAATATTGTCCCCTCTTTCTCTTCAATGCAAATATAGACATAAGTTCTTGAATTATCAAATATTTTAAATTTTATTTGCTAAAATATTTCCCATAACTCTTTGAGGCTGTGAATGGTATAGGTTGGCTTAATGGGCAGTGTGCTTATATCAACTTGTTTTTTATTATAAAAGACTTGATCTAACCCTGCATTATGAGCACCTAATACATCATTTTCGTAGTCATTACCAACAAATATGCTTTTATCTTTTGTTGTATTAGCCTTTTCTATAGCATATTCAAAGATTCGAGGATCTGGTTTAAGTACTCCGACCTCTTCGGCCGAAATCAAATGGGAAACAAATGATGCTATTTTTGCCATCTTTATCTTCATAATCTGGACTTCGAAAAAACCATCTGAGAGGATATGTATACGGTAGCCTTTCTGCTTTAGATATCTTATAGTTTCATGGGCAAATGGTTCTAGATAAGCATCTTCTACTGTATATGCAAGGTAGCTATCACTCATACGCTGGGCAAGCATCATTGGGAAATCACGTGTCTTTCGCTCCAAAGTATAAATAAATCTAACCACTGCTACTGTATCCCTTTTTACCTCATTCTTGCGGTATTGTTCCCATAGCTCTTTGTTTATCCCTTCAAAAATGTTATGGAATTCTTCAAAACTATCGAAATACTTATCCAATTCGTAAATTTCAAACACTTTTTGCAAAGCCTGGTATGATGCACGCGAAAAATCCCATATCGTGTCATCCATATCAAAGAATATATCTGTATACCTACCCATCTTGGTTTATTTTATCATTATAACTAAAAATTTTGATGTCTCCCAGAACTGGTCTGGATCTTTTATTACAAGATAAGTTATTTGTCCCTCTGATTGCTCGAGCTCATAGCTTCCAACAGGATGCTTGGTCATTATTTGTATCTTCTTTGCCATTACGGGTATACGTATTACTTGGCGAGTATCAATGCGTGTGAAATAATCTTTATCAAAGTTGCCTGTGATATCTAACTTGGATAAAATGCCTTCCCTGTCAATCACACCATGATCCATTAACTCACGTTTTGTCCCTACTACATAATAAGCTGTGTGCAGGGCAACATCTTGCTGATGGATAGTCTGGGCTTGCTGTTGTTGTATTTGTTTCAGGGTATCAAGGTTTTGTTGAAGCTCTGCAACCTGTTCATTCAATTCTTGGATATTAATATTCAATTGCTCTAATCTTTTTCTGAGCTTGTTAATTTCTTGGTCTTTGAGCTGAAGCTGTTGTTCATATAGCTGGATAGTCCTTAATAATTCTTTATTTTTACTTTTTGAAGCTGCCAACTGGCGTTTCATTTCTTCAAGTTTCTGCTTATTCTCTAACATCAAACGGTAAATGGTCTGGATATCTTCACTTATCTGCTCCTTTACATTATCCGAAAGCTCGCCTTCCACACCAGTAGTGCTGAGGGTTATGATGTTTTCTTTTTGTTTAATCTCGTTGAGGTTTTCCTGTATTTCATTAAATGCTGCTAGATATTGTTGTATTGTAAAGTCACTCTGCTGAAGAGCATTGCGTAAACTATCATTTTCCCTCTGTAATTGTTTGTACTTCATTGGGTTAACACAGCTACTAACCCCAAAAAAAGTAAACACTAGAATCGGCAAAATCCATAATGGTACTTTTCTCATAAGCCCTAAAAATTTAAAATTGTGTCTATTAATTTTTGTTTAAACTATATATCTCAAAGTTAAAAATAAAAACAAAGAAGAG
>JALWNS010000547.1 GCA_027083655.1 Bacteroidales bacterium
TAGTCCATTTTTTTGTTTAGGTGCCAGGCCATGCCAGATAGCATTTTCGACAAAAGGTTGGATAAGCATAGGAGGAATTATCCAGTAGTTTGTATTTATTTTGGGATCGACCGTTATTTTAAAAGTAAAGCTATTGTCGAATCTCATTTTTTCCAGCTCCAGATAAATTTGTAATGTTTCTATTTCATTATCAAGAGTAATAAAATTCTGGCGGGAGTTGTCCAATACACGCCGCATGAGGGTAGCGAATTTGGTCAGGTAATAGTCGGCTTTGTCACTATCATTTTCTAATATATAACGTCTGATCGAGTTGAGGGCATTAAAGATAAAGTGAGGGTTCATCTGGGAACGAAGAGCTTTTTGCTCTGCCAGAATAAGTTGCCGTTCATGTTCTATTTGTTGTCTCTTGTGTTTTATGATTGCGTATGAAATAATTGAAATTATAGACGTGGCTATGATAAAGAGTAGTAAGTAGAAGTATGGGGTCTCAATAAACCTTCGTTTTTTAACAATACGGAAAACAATAGCATCAGGGTTCCAGTGGTTTTTCTCTGCTGCTGCGGTTATATATAGCTTGTAGTGACCTGCTGGAAGTTTTGAGAAACGTATATATCTATTTCGGGTTATATACCATTTGTCATCAAGTCCCTCTAGTTTATACCGATAGACAATATTTTTCCCAGACCTGAAGCTAATACCTTTGAAGAATATAGTAAGGTTTTTTTGTCCTGCTTGTATAGTAATTTTTTGTGATTTTTTTATTTTTTGGTTATCAATAAGTATGCTATCGATGACAAGTTTAGGGTAAGTAATTTTTTTCTGGATATGAGGGGAAAAGGAGACTAATCCCCGTGTAGTAGCCAGATAGATAGTACTATCAACCATTGTCAGGTCACGTATTTCTTCGGCAAAGAGTCCGTCTGCAGGAGAGAAGTTTTCGATAGAATATTCCAGAGGATTTTTTTTCTTGATAGTAATTCTCGTTAACCCTTTATTTGTACCAAGCCATATTGTGGAGTCATGTACAAGGATATTAGTTATAAAATTGGAAGAAAGGCCAGTCTGGTCAGTGATTGTATTTATTGTGCTATCTTTAGTATTTAGCATTATAAATCCTGCGCCACTGGTAGCCAAGAGTATATAATTGCCGTATTGTGCAATGTGGTTAATACGGGTTTTGAGTATATGGTGTTTTTTCCCCCAGAAGAATAAAGAGGAATCTTTGTAAGAGAACAAGCCATTAATAGACCCAAGCCATATTGTGCTATCACTTGATTGGTAAATAGAGTTGGAAGTGGGCACCTGGTCGTCGGTAAAGTAATAGCAAATAGTATCATTGCATATACTGATAAACCCATAACTAGCTGTAGCCAGGATGTTGTTGTTGACCCCACGTGCGAGGCTATATCCACGGGAGACTTTTGCTATATATTTCTTTTGGCCTCCGGGAGTGATATGGTATAGGGATGTACCTAAAAACCAAGCACCGTTTTGGGCAATGAGAATATCATTAACAGTAAAATTTTGTTTTTGATCCAGAATTACTGGTTTGAGCTCTAAGATTTGATATCCGTCAATTTTACACTTAAATAATTTCTGGTTGAATGTAGAAAAATATAGTATTTGGTCCTTGCCTGCTATAGAAATGATATTATACTGGGAAAGGCCAAGGTTGTCATAATTGACGAAGTTAAAAGAAGGGAGGTAGTAGATACCAGATTCTGTGGTGGGTATCCAGTAAGCATCTTCATTATCTTGAAGTATACGTATTGGAGATTTTTTGTCGAGTAAATGTATGAATTCTTTGTCAGAAGGAGGTTTGTAAATGTAAACGCCATTGTATAAAACACTGATCCATAGATTGTTTTGTTTGTCTATGTATAAACCACTGACTTCTTCTGGGAATTTTTTGAAAACTTTGAAAGAATTATTATTGAAAGTATAAATATTTTTACCCAGGGATATAAAG
>JALWNS010000548.1 GCA_027083655.1 Bacteroidales bacterium
AGCACTTACTTAGCAAAAATCCTAAGCTAGAAGACCTTCGAAAAAAATTTAACCTTGGTTTCTAAAAAAAATTAACCCGACATGGACCTGACCCTGGAGAACCTGCATATAACTAATTTCAAGAACATCACAGAATTAGATCTGAGCCTGAATAAAAAGATTAACTGTTTTGTAGGACTAAACGGCGCCGGCAAGACAAATATCCTGGATGCAATCTTTTACCTTTCGTTTACCAAAAGCTATTTCGCTACGACAGACGCCCAGAACACAAGGCACGGACAGGATTTTTTTATGCTAAAAGGCATATACCAACGCCTTGGTTCACGGGAAGAAATACTTATCTCGTATCAAAAAGACCAAAAAACAGTAAAGCGTAATAACAAAAGATACCAGCGCCTTTCCCAACACATTGGGCTAATCCCGGCAATCATAATAACACCCGATGATATAAAGCTTATTACAGGCACAGGAGAAGAACGCCGCCGCCTGATGGACATGATTATCTCACAGGCTGACCTCAAATACATTACCACCCTCTCTGCATACCGAAAAATTTTACAGCAACGGAATAAGCTCATCAAAACCTTCGCACGTGAGCGTTATGTGGACGAAGAGTCTCTTATGCTTTGGGATGAGCAACTGAGTGAAGCTGCAGAGTATATTTTCCAGAAACGGCAAGAATTTATCTCCGAACTAGTGCCAATCATTCAACATTATTACAACATCCTCTCTGACAATAAGGAGCAAATTAACCTGCGGTATAAGTCACATCTGGCTCAGGGCGATTTTCGATTATTGTTAAAACAAAATCTCAAACGCGATATAGCACTAGAATATACTTATGCCGGCATTCACCGCGATGACCTGGATATGCTAATTAATGGAAAGCCTATCAGGAAATTCGGCTCACAAGGTCAACAAAAATCATTTCTCATTGCGTTGAAATTTGCCCAGCATGACTTTATACGCGACCATCTGAAGGTCAAACCTCTCTTGCTATTGGACGATATCTTTGACAAGCTCGATCCTGTCCGTGTGGAAAAATTAGTAGGGATGGTATCACAAGACCTCTTCGGTCAAATATTTATCACACATACCAACGAACAACGGCTAAAGCAGATACTCCACAATCTTGAAGTTGAATATAAAATTTTTCATGTCCATAACGGTAGCATTGATCAAACACTCGAAAACACCCACGCATGAGCAGAGATGAAATATACATGAAACGTTGCCTGGAGCTTGCCCAGAATGCTCTGGGCCGTACTTACCCAAACCCTGTCGTCGGATCTGTCATTGTGTATAATGACCACATTATTGGCGAAGGCTTCCACAAACGCTCAGGCGAACCGCACGCCGAGGTCATTGCCATTAATAGCGTCAAGAACAAAGACTTGCTAAAAAAATCCACTCTCTACGTCAACCTCGAACCCTGTTCCCACTATGGCAAGACTCCTCCTTGTGCTGACCTGATAATTAAATGGCAAATACCAAGAGTTGTTGTAGGTACCATTGACACCTCCAGTAAAGTATCTGGCAAAGGTATTGAGAAAATGCGTGCCGCTGGTATTGATGTTTCTGTCGGTGTACTGGAAAAAGAAGCACGCTGGATCAACAGACGCTTCTTTACGTTCCACGAAAAGAAGCGTCCATACATAATTCTCAAATGGGCACAGACAGCAGATGGTTTTATTGACAAAAAACGTGACACTGACCTTCGCCAGCCTACAATCATCACAAGTAAATGGGCGCGCACATTGGTTCACCGTTGGCGGAGCGAAGAACAAGCCATTGCCGTTGGGACAAATACTGTTATTAATGATAATCCACTCCTAAACGTACGCTTATGGTATGGTAATTCACCTGTGCGGGTATGCGTTGACATTAATGGACGTATTAGCAAGGACTCGAATATCTTTGACAACTCTGCCCCTACTATGTGCCTAACAGACAAACGCTTCTAC
>JALWNS010000549.1 GCA_027083655.1 Bacteroidales bacterium
CTGTCCACTGTATGTGTGTTAAGTATTTGGTCTCCAGGTAATTGACTGTTATGTAATGAGACTTATAGAGAAGCATTTTTTCCGCTAAAATAGCAATCTTTTTGCCATGTCAAAAATGTTAAATAATGGCGTTCGTCAAATTTCTGCCGCATTTTGAAAAAATTTTCAGAAATTTATATAAACCCAAAACTTTATAATTATGCGTAAATTTTTTTTATTCTTAATCTTTGCTTCAGGTATTTTGGTTTTTAGCAGTTGTGAAAAGAAAATCACTCCCGAGATAAAACAAATATTGCCTGATGAGATTATGCAGGCCATGATTGACTTGGGCATGCCTATTAATAAGGGCCTGACCCCTCCAGACATTACAGGTACTTACCATGTTAGCCCTTTTGTCCTTTATGCATCAAATATTTCGTCGGACTATGAAGGGATGCAATTTGCCGATTTTGACGTCACATTCTATGACTTTAACCGTAGTGACTTGACAGTTAAGATTTCTTATGTCAATGGTCCAGAAGCCGGCCAGGGGCTAGGAGCTTATATTATGGGTAGTGGTAATGATTTTACAGTTGTGGTGCAGATGCATTCGCAGTATACTAATGGCGATTCGGCAGTCATTGACATGGTTATGTCTGGTACACTGGCTTCCGATGGGATAAAAGACTTTTATTATGCCAATTTTATGGTTGATAATTTTGATAATCCAAACAATGTATGGATTGAAGAAGGACAAGGACGAGTCATTTATGACCAGGATGGCTTCTCTGAGAAAACAGGAAAGAAAATGTCTGCTTCTCATGGCCTCTCAGGGGCATCAGTGATTAAGTAAAACAGGTGTTTTAGGCATGAAAGCCATTTTTTGATAGTTAGCCTACTAAAAGGAGGTGCTTAGCACCTCCTTTTTTTATACATTTCCTGGAAAATGTGTAGCTTTGTTAGTGAACAACTAAATAATACTAAAGTTATGAAAAGAAAAAATATAGCTCTCGTGGCTCATGATAACCGTAAAAAGGATCTGATAGAGTGGGTAGAATGGAATTTGAAAGTGCTCATCCCACATCGGCTTTATTGTACAGGTACAACAGGTAAATTAGTCGAAGAAGTTTTGATTAAAAATGATGAGCCTTATGAACTTATTAAATTAAAGTCAGGACCACTAGGCGGCGATCAGCAACTAGGAGCACTCATTGCAGAAGGCAAAATAGATGTATTTATTTTCCTATGGGATCCAATGGAGCCTCAACCACATGATGTAGATGTTAAAGCTTTGCTCAGAATTGCTACATTATATAACATACCTACGGCAATGAACCGTTCAACGGCAGACTTTATCATTACCTCCCCTCTTTTTAAAACAGATTATAAACCTGTGGTCAAAGATTACTCTGAATATCTCAACCGGTTAGTACAGGGCATAACAACAGATAATAAACAAAAGTGACTTTATGAAATATAGCGACGAAAATAAGCCTGTTATTGTGTACTCGGGCAGTGCCACGGAAGCACATTTAATCAGGACCTATCTTGAAAGCGCTGGGATTAGAGCATTTGTACAAGACGAGATGAGTGGGATACTTTTACCCTATACCTCATCTGCAGGAGGAATAGGCTCGGTAAAAGTCCTGGTAGCCCAGAAAGAAGTGCAACAGGCCCGACAATTAGTAGAGGAGTTTCTGGGGAGGTAGGAAGGTGAGGCTTTCATTTTATTCTAAGTTTTGTTAGTTTTAAACTGCTAGCAGGATTTAATTGAAAAATCTTTTTTATGGACTTTATTAAAGATGCAGCCAATTTTCTGTCTTTTGGCTCACTAGACCGTGGGAAAGCAAAGGAAATATACAACCAAGCCGAGAAACTCATCCAACAGACACGCGAGCAAATAGAAAAACAGCGTCAAGAGACTCAGAATGCTCTTGAGGAGCTGGGCCGGCTAAAATTGCAAGTTTATACTCACACCTTGGAGC
>JALWNS010000550.1 GCA_027083655.1 Bacteroidales bacterium
ATAAATATGAGTGGACAAAATATTTTTTATGAAATAACATTTTTGTGTGATAAAAAACCTGAAGAAAATCAATAAATTGTTGTATATATTCGTATAAAGATTAAGAATTGCAAGCTATGAAAAGGTTTTTTGCTTTAACTGTTCTGCTTCTCTCGGTGTTGGGTATTTACAGCCAGGAGGAAAGTGCAAAAATTTATCAAGTGAGTATAATACCCCAACCCCAGCAAATATCTTTTTACAAAGGTTATTACACTCTGCCTGGTAGTGTCATCATTGCCCTGCCAGATACAAGCGACGAGTCCATGTTTACCGGAGGGTTTTTGCGTGAAAAATTAGAGCTTTTTTACGGTATAAGAGCCAAGATACGTTATAAAGCTAGTGGAGATATAGTTTTTATTCTTTTGCCCAATTATGATACGTTAATTGGCAAGGAAGGGTATTATCTGAGCATAGACACGAATATAATAATTAGAGCTAACACTAATGCAGGTCTTTTTTATGGCATGGAAACCCTTTTGCAACTACTGCCTCCGGAGGTATTCGGACAAAACACAGTGAAGCAGGATCCGGCCTTGCCAAAGCTACGAATAGTAGATTATCCACGCTTCACTTACCGGGGCATGCACCTGGATGTGAGCCGCCATTTCTTTCCAGTAGACTCTATAAAGCAGTATATAGACCTGCTTGCTATGCACAAAATGAATACTTTTCATTGGCACCTGACCGATGACCAGGGTTGGCGAATAGAAATAAAAAAGTATCCACAACTGACAAAGATTGGGGCATGGCGTAAAGAGACCATTGTTGATAAACATTTTAAACCTTACATTGGCGATGGCCAACCTTACGGAGGGTATTACACCCAGGATGAAATAAAGGATATTGTCCACTACGCCAGTCTGCGCCATATAACAATAATACCAGAGATAGAGATGCCAGGGCATAGCATGGCTGCCCTGGCATCTTATCCATACCTTGGTTGCACCGGCGGTCCGTACGAAGTAGCTACCCGTTGGGGTGTATTCCATGATGTTTATTGCGCTGGCAATGATTCTGTTTTCACATTTCTCGAAGATGTACTGGCTGAGGTGATGGATTTGTTTCCGTCCAGGTATATACACATTGGTGGCGATGAAGTGCCCAAGGACAGATGGCATAATTGCCCTAAATGCCAGGCCCGTATACAGGAAGAAGGACTCAAGGATGAGAGGGAACTACAGAGTTATTTTATCCGGAGAATAGAGAAGTTTCTCAATGCTCATGGCCGTAATATAATTGGATGGGATGAGATCTTGGAAGGTGGACTGGCTCCTAATGCTACAGTTATGTCATGGCGTGGGGAAAAAGGCGGTATCCAGGCTGCACGTATGCATCATTACGTCGTGATGACACCGGTAAGTTATTGTTATTTTGATTATTATCAAGCTAATCCCCAAACTGAGCCACTAGCGATTGGGGGATATACCCCATTGAGCAAGGTTTATTCGTATGATCCAGTCCCTGAAGATATTAGCCCGCAGGAAGCAAAATACATTCTTGGAGCACAGGGTAATGTGTGGACGGAATATATGCCCAGTTTCCGTCATGTGCAATATATGGCCTTGCCAAGGATGAGCGCGCTGTCAGAGGTCCTGTGGACACTGCCCGGCAAAAAGGATTGGCAGGACTTCACAAGGAGGATAGAAATAGAATTCAAGCGTCTGGACCAGTTGGGTGTTAATTATTGTGACCATTACGAATAAAAATCTAGTATAAAAATCCAGCTTACGAAAAATAAAAGGGCTCCTAAATTTTACGACATAACATATAAATGTGCTAATAATCAACGAATAATAGACGTGCGTACGGAAGCCTCTTCACTCTTCCTTTTCCTGCAAGCGCGTAAAATCATCCCACGTCCACTTTCCACAAGTGTGCTGAAATTACCCTACGTCCATTTCCTGCAAGCATGGT
>JALWNS010000551.1 GCA_027083655.1 Bacteroidales bacterium
ACACAAAAGAGAGAGTTGATTTAATCGCCAAAAAGAGTGAGATTGTAAAAACTAAGCTATTTGTTTTTATAGCCATATCTGGTGGAGCATTTGTGTATGCTTTGAAAGAGAGTATATCTTTGGTTTTAAATTTTGGTATATGGTTGGTTTTTGCATTGAGCGTATATGGGATTATTGTAAACTTACAGAAACTCAGTAGTTTATATCGTCAATTAGAAAGGATTGAAGATGACACCGTTTGAGATACTATTTATTCCAACAATAATAGGAGCCATAATTTTGGGATATTTATCTGTAAAATATAAGTGGAAAATTGTTGATTTTTTTTAAAATTGATAAGCTCTACTCAAAAACGCTCCTTTGGTTGTGCCGTATCTAAGCTCTGATATAGCTGTTCTACTTAGTCCGTGTGCTATGGCTTTTAGTACTGAGGCTCTGTTGACTCCGTTAAAGAAGCTGGCGGAGTGAGCGTTGATTCCTGTCATTGCACTTACCCCTTCAGCTACAATATAATAACTATTTATATTGATTTGGGCAACCATCTTTTATGCTCAAACCTTTTTCACTAATATATAAAACAGGATGAATATATTTCTTTTTTGCTTTAATTAATTTATCAATATCATCTTTATTTAAAAAATAAAGTAATTTACCATCTTTTTTTAATGTTAAAGAAATCAATTTGCTTTTTTTACCAATAGCAGTGCAACGATTAGGCTTAAGATAATAATTCTCAACAGAACCATCTTTAAATTCAGTAGTTACGAGTATGCTTTCGTTATATTCATTTATAACTGTTGGACCATAAACAGGATCATAGCAACCAATAACCATGATTGAAAAAAATATTATAATGCTATACTTTACAATTTTTAAATATTTACCTTCTACCATAATCCTGTGCCTCCTGCTCAAAGTGGTTTTGGCTCTGATCAGAACAAATATGCCGGCAACTAGATATAGTATATTGGTACTTACCACAACTCTCCATTATTTTACCTTTTTATCACACTCTACACGAATAGGGCTAATTGGAAAACCGTTTATTTGCATCTTAGCCAACTCTTTTTGATCAACCGGGAACTTTTTTATATTTGGAAAGACGAGATAGAGTTTTTTGTCTTGATTTAATTGTAATCTAATAACTCCTTTATAATTTTTCATTCGAATATAATCAAACTTATCAGTCCTTAAACCTTCGATGTTTAAATAGTAATGATAAGTACATAGGTCATTAACAATCATTAATTTACCAACATGTGGTTTGATACTGGCTGGGAAATACATTTTTTTACTATAATGCTCTTGAATATTGCATTTTTCTCTACCTGTAAAAATTTCTATTTTTTGTTTACTATTATTATAAATCATAATTTTTAGTAATGGATCATAGCATCCTACTGAAATCACTAAAACTGATAGCAATGCAATTAACTTTTTCATAAAACCATCCTTCTTTTAAAACCACCAAGGTTTTGGTGGGTTCGAACCTTGTCCAACTTCCATAAAGGCATGAGGACCATGTACATCTTGATCCATGATCAATCCTGTAAGCATAGATCCCCCGTGCGCTACTAAATATAGTGGTCCTAATACTTCCCCTTGATAGGTGTGTTGCATTTCGTGTATACCAAAAATATTATTATCATATCCAGTATCATTTTCAGGATCAATTTTAAGTCCATATGTTATTGTGTTTCCAAATGTTATAGCCCCAACTCCGCCAAACGGATTATTTATAAACTCTATCGCATTGTGCCCAAAAGTAATCGATGGATTTGTACCCATCGCCAATCCTGTAAGATGTCCTGTTCCACCATAAACCAATCCCACAATAGTATTCGGCAATGCCCACACCTTTCCAACAATATCCAATATATCAGGATTGTTTTCAACCTTTGGTACTTCATACATATACCCAAACCCATCACTCATAGCACCGTT
>JALWNS010000552.1 GCA_027083655.1 Bacteroidales bacterium
GGATATGCCCATCTGCCAAAAGAGCGATCAACAGGCTATCAACAAGGTGCCTTTGCCCTTTGATAACCCGTCCCATCTCATTTCGAACCAGGTCTAGAAAAGCACTTTTTTCTTGAACTTCTTCAGTTATGATCTTTAATTCGTTGCCATCCATTGTCTCTCAATTTTATCTTTATCCTCAAATTTATACAATAGCTTTGATGTTGTGCATTAATTACAAAAAATTAACATGGATTATTCCTCATCCTTGACACGTTCGAGAACAAGCTCAAAGTCAAGATCAACGCCTGCCATCTGGAATGGATAAATTAGGACCATTCTATTTCTGGATATTTTCTTTATAATAAAATCTGATTTATCCAGAGTAGTCAGGCTAATAGTTAATTTACCAGTTTTCTCATCATAAGTCCACTTTCCTGAGATTCCGCCCAGGTCATAAACACCATTCTCCTTGAAACTCATTGTAATACCTGTTGGGTAATATGCCTCTGGCAGGCTTTGGATACGCGTTTTTTCTCTTTCTATTTCTTCGTCTGTAGCTTGGTATTTGTCTTTAAACTGCTCAATATACTTATCAATGTTCTCGATGCGAGAGTCAACTATTTCCCAGGTACCAATAATTTGCTTTTCTGTTTTCTGCTGGCAAGAAGTAGTGATTAACAACAACAAAAAATAAGCTACAAAGGCGTATGTTCTCATATGTGTTTATTTTTTTATTTTAGAGAATTCATATATAACGACAAACGACAATGTACTATCAATATCTTGCTTTGACCTTAAAGTCATTTTCTTTGGTGTCAACTCCTCTATATCCATGTAAGTCTGGGAATTTGGAAAGACAAAGTACAACTTATCGCCTTCAACGTACCACTTAGCCTGCTGCTGGGCTTCAGGCAAAACCAACACACTATCTTCTTTGAACTCGAAAACTGCATCTTTTGCCTGGGCTGCACTACTTAACATATCTGCCTTGAAAGACTCATAATCAGAGTAATACTCAATCATTTGCTTAGATGAAGCTAACTGGCTCTGATAGGTCTGGTAGTACAACGAATCAATAGCATTATGCAATCCTCTTTCCTCGAGCTTTTTAATAGAATCTTCGACTATTTGCTTTGTTTTTGTAGCGTTTTCAATAGCATACTGTGCTAACTTGTGGAAAGTTTCCTCCTGGTTTTCGTACACAACTGTGTCAATCTTCCATTTACCAATGATTAATTTTTCTTTTGAAGAACTTTTGCATGAAGACAAAACAATTGCAAATGTTGCAACTAGACCTAGTACATAAATTACCTTTTTCATAAATCTGAAAATTTAAAGTTTAAGTTTATTAATTTCAAAATTACAAAACATTTTCATACCAAAAAATCTATAACAATTATTAATGAATTTTTAGCGAAATACCGGCACAAAAGTTAAGGCTAATATTTTTTATTGAGTTGGTATTTAACCGGTTAATATTATTCATTCCATAATGAAACCTCATCTCTACAAAATAGCCTATAAACTGGAAATCCAATGAAAGTCCCAAAATCGGCTCTATACCATAATCAAACCTATCATAGTCAGACAAGTTAAGCGAATATGGATCCTGTCCAGAAAACGCAGAAACCGAAAGTAAATAAGCACCATACCCACCTGCACCAAAATACATTGGACTGTGAATAGTCTTAAAAAGCAAATACAACCCTGCCTGGGAATAGGAAAAAGTCTCTATATAAGTAGGTTGCAAGTACTTTATACCCATTTGCTGGAAAGCTAACTCTGTTCTCAGCTGTATCGATTTCCACATATTAAAATCCCTGCTAAACTGGCTATTAAATCCAAGCATTGGACTGATATTATTTCCCTGGTAGATAGTGCGGGTCTGGCTGCTCATATTAACACCCATAGATAGATTAAAAGCTTGGGACCAAGAAATGCCGGGAATTATTA
>JALWNS010000553.1 GCA_027083655.1 Bacteroidales bacterium
AAACAGTCGAAAGCTATTGCTGGTGTATGGTTACTTTTGAATTGTCAAGTTTCTGGCCTTGTTTAAGAACATGTAAGATCTCTTCGTGAGCGTGCGAGAGTACCTCCCGAGGTAAAGTTGTTGCTAGGCAACCTTTTATAAAAACATGTAATATTTCTTCCTGAGCGTGCGCAAGCACCTCATGAAGCTAATATCTTCAGTCTAAGGTATCTCTTACAGTCTTATTCATAGTAGTTGTCCAGACGAGTTTAACGGTAATACACGAGCCAAGGTTAAATACCACGGTAAAAAGGCTTGTATTGACAATGGTGTGATTTTGAATTTTTTAATCGTTTTTAGCAAAGGCCGAAAGCAACATGTTTGCAAATTTTGAAAGAAAGCTTTATTTTTGCAGTGCTTCATAAGGCGGCGTGGCCGAGGGGCTTAGGCACAGGTCTGCAAAACCTGGTACACCGGTTCGAGTCCGGTCGCCGCCTCTGCAGTGAGGGCGATCACAGATCGCCCTCACTTTTTATAACTTGCCTGATACCAGGTTTACACTGGGCTTTCCATCCAGTTTTTTGAAAATAGATGCCTGAGTTTACCTGAATTAGAAAATGTTTTTGTATCCCAAGCTTTTCCATTAGCCAACAATAGTGTCCTGTCTTCCGGTTTATCATCATACCTTTACCACACCGCGGCGGCGCAGCTCAAAGAAGCATTCTGCTGTGGCCTTGACGTCGGCCAGGGCATTGTGTGCATTCTCAAAATCGCGCCCAAAGAGGAAACGGTACAACTCCTTGAGCTTGGGGTATTTGTAATAAGTAAAATCCTTGGCAGGAGGGAGCTTAACGTATGAGACAGACACTTTCATTGTGTCAATTTTCTTCTTTGCCATCAAGGTATTTGGCATCCTCATGCGGTAAAATTCGTCGTGTACAACCTTGATATCATATTCCACATTGTGGCCAATGATGTAATCTGCCAGGTTAAGAGCCTTGAGAAAATGACGCAGTACAGTACGGAGGGGTAGCCCTTTTTCCATGGCTATTTCTGTTGTTATGCCGTGAATTTCAACGACCTGGCGCGGAATTGTGAATTTATATGGTTTGACAATAAAGCACTTTTCCTCCACAAGCTTTTCATCTTTATAAAGCTGCCATGCTAGCTGCACCAGACGGTTACGTGCGCTAAAACCTGTTGTCTCAGTGTCAAATACGAGAAAATACATGTCCAGAGGTTTTTACACAAAGACGACTGCGGGCCCAGGCCCGCAGTCGTCCAGAAAGTTTATGTTAACAGAGGATTAAACACCCATTATATCTGCGTAATGTATATAGAAATTAGCCACAGTCTCAATGCCTTTGTAGAACAAGTCCACAGGGAAGTTCTCATTAGGAGCATGAATGCGGTCTTCTTCGAGGCCAAAGCCCATCAGTATTGTCTTAACACCTAAAATCTTCTCAAATGTGGAAATAATAGGAATACTACCACCACTGCGTACTGGCACAGGCTCGCGACCGAAAACAGCGGCATAAGCTTTTTCCGCAGCTTTGTATGCAGGCAAGTCAATCGGGCAAACATAAGGCTCGCCACCATGCAATACTTTGACATCAACCTTTACACTCTTAGGAGCAATGCTACGGAAATGCTCTTCGAACAAGCGGCTAATCTTTTCGCTACTCTGGTTAGGCACCAGTCTCATAGATATTTTAGCGTGTGCCTTTGCAGGAATGATAGTCTTTGCACCTTCGCCAGTATAACCACCCCAGATACCGTTAACATCCAGGGTAGGACGTATGCCGAGGCGCTCAATGACAGTATAACCTTTTTCGCCCCATAGCTCATCTACACCCAGGGCTTTGCGGAATTCCTCTTCGTCAAATGGAGCCTTATTGAGCTTACCGCGTTCCTCTTCCGTGGCCTCCAGTACATCGTCATAAAATCCTGGTATAG
>JALWNS010000554.1 GCA_027083655.1 Bacteroidales bacterium
GATTTATGTAAAGTATACTAAACTTTTCCACAATACTCGACCGCAAAACATAATTATTAAAAAGTTTCCTTCCCTTTGCAAGGGCAACTTATTAAAAAACAAGATTTTAACAAACAGAGAAAGAACATTTGTTTATTTTGAAAAAATTTTATCTTTGTTAACAAAACCCCTAAATGTTTAGTTATGGCAAAGTACAAAATCGTAGCACTTCCTGGTGATGGTATCGGACAAATCGTACTAGAAGAAGCAATTCGTGTTTTGGATGCAGTAGGATTTGATGCAGAGTATATTCACGGTGATATTGGATGGGAATTTTGGAAAAAAGAAGGTAATCCTCTACCAGAGAGGACAATAAAGCTAATTGAAGAGCATAAAATCGCACTTTTCGGAGCAATAACCTCCAAGCCCAAAGACGAGGCTGCCAAGGAATTGGCACCTGAGCTCCAGGGTAAAGGTCTAACCTACTCTAGTCCTATTGTAGGCCTTCGTCAACATTTCAAGCTTGAGATCAGTCTCAGACCTTGCCGTACATACGAAGGTAATCCACTGAATTTCATACGCCGTACTCCAGATGGTGGCTTCGAAGAGCCTTTTGTCAATGTTGCTATTTTCCGTCAAAACACAGAAGGTCTTTATGGCGGTGTAGAATGGTCTAATCCTCCAGAAGAAGTATATAAAGCATTCTTAACACACCCTAAGTTTGTAAAGAACTTCGGTAATATACCAAAAGAAGAAATTGCAATCTCTACCCGTATTTTCACCCGCGGTGCCGTAGAAAGAATTCTCAGAGCAGCTTTTGAATATGCTCGCAAATACGGTTTTAAATCAGTGACAGTTGCAGAAAAACCTAATGTTATACGTGAGACATCAGGCATGATGTACCAGATGGCAAAAGAATTACAAAAAAATGATTACCCAGAGATCGAAGTATGGAATGTTAATATTGATGCAATGATGATGTGGCTTACAAAGAACCCGGAGGATTTCGGTGTTATTGTTGCAAGCAATATGTTTGGAGACATTGTATCTGATGCTTTTGCAGGTCTTGTGGGAGGACTTGGCTTTGCTGCTAGTGCCCAGTATAATCCTCAATCAGGTGTAGCAGTATTCGAGCCAACACACGGTTCTGCTCCTAAATATGCAGAATACGAGACACCAATAGTTAACCCTATCGCTATGATCGAAGCTGCACGTATGATGCTCGAATACATTGGCGAACAGGACAAAGCAGATAGAATAAGGCAGGCTATTGCTAAAGTAATCAAAGAAGGTAAAGTAAGAACATATGACATGCTCAAACTTAAAGGCAGCCCAGAAGTATTGCAGCAGGGAGCCGCATCAACCCGTCAAATGACAGACGCAATTATAGCTAACCTATAAGTCAAACGACACATACAATAACTAAAAGCACCGGAGAACTTTATTCTCTGGTGCTTTTTTTGTAGATTTGACAAAACGAAACGACAAATTTTTAAACCATGAAAAGATTTGCATTAATAACAATAAGTTTTTTACTGGGCTCATTATTCTTCTTCTCTTGCCAACAGGACCTGGGAGACCTAAACCGTGCCACAACCATTGAAAATATAGTAGGTAAATGGCATGTTGTTAGATACGAAGGTGATATACAACAGGAATATCAAGTGGAAATTACCGAAAATACTGAAGTTGATAACGGTATTATTCTTTACAACTTTTATAATAACGGTGCAGACGCATACGCTACTGTTAACGACATGGAAATAACCCTTCCATCTCAGCAATTAGGTACATACACAATCCAGGCTACAGGTATAATCTCACAAGATTATCAACGTATAGATTGGAATATTACCGTAGATGGAGAAGCAGTCACTGCAGTATTTACACCTGGTACTGTGGCAAAAAGGTTAGCTAAATAAAACTAGATTCTTTTTCTTATACACAAAAGGGGG
>JALWNS010000555.1 GCA_027083655.1 Bacteroidales bacterium
CTGTTGTTGTGTGAACTGCTTGATAACCTATCGCTTGATAATTGCCAAATACTGTTTGAACTTCTTTAACCTGATATGGATAAACTGTCATGTCGTGTCCTGATAAACAGGCTGTTGCTCTGTTTTGTTTGAAGTCTGAGGTGAGGTATATGTTTAAAACTTCTAAATGGGAGCGTAAGTTTTTATATTCATCAATTAGCTTTAAGATTTTATTGTACGTGCCAGACTGTAAACCTTGATATTTCAGATTTATATCAACTTTAAATCTGTAAGGCTGTCCTCCGTATTCAAACCATTCTTTGATTCTTACATTCAAATTAAATAAAAATGCAATTAACTCTAGCCCTTTTTTTGTTCCAGAAAGTTTATGTAAATCTACTGCTTTTGATAGTTTTGCTCTATTTGAAAGCGGAAAATCCTTTGATAAATCTACACCTAAATTAGAAGCAATATTAACAAGCCATTCTTCTTTTGCTTTGTCTATATCAATTAAGTTTTTTAAATCTTCCGCTGATACATCAAGTTCATCTACAGCAGTTTGCAAAATATCCCAGAATTGTTCTGTCTCTCTATCTTTATAAATTTCTGGAAGCAAATCAAACAACCGCAACAGTTAATACCCCCAGTGTGTTTAGGTGTGTTTTATCTGGAGCGATTACATCAGAAGTTGGCTTTGTTATAGTTCTTTTTTCTATACCTTCTATATCTGTTATGTCGTATAAATCTGACAAGTTAACCGCTTGACCTGGATTTAGCTTGTAAAAATAGTCTTTTATTTTTTCTTCTATTTGAGTTTTTAAACTATTTGCATCATACCCAGCTTTCGCAGTCGCAGATATAGAGATATCTACAGGACTAAAGATTAAATCTTTAACTTGCACGAAATCTGTAAATGTTCTTACTTCCTCTAAATAAGTAGCAACTTTATCTTTAACTTCTTGTGTCGCTACTACAAAATTATTTCCATCAAATTGAGCGATATGCACATCCACATATCCCGGTTGAGGTGAAACTGCTGATATTTTTGCTACCTCTGGAATATTAGCTAAAACAAGCCCTTCATAATCCTCTGCTTTAACTGCTCTTTTGTTTGTCTTCAGGTAAACAATTGCATTTCTTTTTATTTCTTCTATGCTTTCTTTATCCTTGCCACCAGTAAAAACAGAGTTTGAAACATTTACAGGTATAATGTTGCCCTGAATGTCTTTTATAACATCATCAAGTTTTAATGTATCAGAAGCAATATTGCCCAGACTTCCTTTTGTAGTATATGCAATTATTCTTACCTGTGAACCTGCTTTAAGTTTATAAAACTCTATCCAGTATCCATTTATATCTTCTTCTACTTTGTAGGTGTTTTCATATACTTGAGAAACAAAATCTTTTGTCTCTGTGTATAAATTGCCATCTACATACACTAAAAACTCGTATGCTTTTTCATTTGAAACAAAAAATCTTTCAAATTGCTCGCCTTTTGCTGTGTATATGACTTCAAACCTATCCCTTTGAATTGCATTCAAACTAACGGATGTTTGTCCTGCTGGTATAATTCCACTTTCCGCCGTTTCCACATGGATATTACCTGCTTTCAATCTTGTTCCTTTGGGTATAACTACATCTGTATTTACAGGATTAGATAACGAAAAATTAACCAATCCTGTTGCAGGTATTGCTCTTTTAGGTGTATACCCAAGCATTTTTGCTATTTTTATTACACTTTGTCTTTGTTTTGCAGTTGCAAAAAACATTTCATTTGCAAGCTGATTTATATAAAAGGCTAATTTGTCAGTAATGCCTGCCATTAATTCGATAAATACAACCCCAAGATTAGACTCTAAAAAATCATTCCACTGGTCAGGGTATTTTTCTTTCACCTGCTGGATAAGTTCTTCTTTTACTGTTTCAAATGTTAAATTTGTTAATTCCATAACCG
>JALWNS010000556.1 GCA_027083655.1 Bacteroidales bacterium
ATATACAATTATGCAAAATATTAATCAGGAGATAATCGTGTTAAAACGGAATATAAAATTTGCTATTAAGCTCTTATTATTGGGGAGTATGCTTCTTTTTGCAGATAGTAATTTGCAAAAAGGTGTTTATGATGCAGCAGAAGAGATGATGGAATTTGATGAAAAAATGAATAGATTAATTGCAGAACATAATGGTGTAGATTATGAAAAGGAGAAGATAAGTAACATTGTAGACTTTGAAGAGAGAGAAAATTCCTATGTTTTGGAACGTAATATTGAAGACAATAATAATACACAAATTGAACTTAGTTTAAAAGATGGAATGTTAAGCATAGAAACAACGGTACGCGAACAAAAAGAGATAAGAACAGAAAATGCGATTAGTTATGAAACAACCATGAATACCTCTACTATGTCACTTTATATACCCAGTAAAGCAGATGAAAGTACCATGCGTGAAGAGTATAAAAATGGAATTTTAAAAGTTACATTTCTCAAAAAATAAAAAAGGAAAAATAATATATGATTAAAAATATATACCTATCAATAACTGTGTTGTCAGGACTCAATATGGTTTTAGTTAAGGCTTCAGATGAGATGCCCATAGCAGCAAAAGCTGGGCAATGTTTTACCAAGGCTTTTTATCCTCCTCAATATACAAAGGAGACTAAGATTAAATCTACAAAAAAAGTACTTCTTAATGAGGCAAGTGTTAAGTACGAAGTAGTTCCAGCAAAATATATAATGTATGAAGAAAAAGTAAAAATTAGTGATGGAAAAGAAAAGATTGTTACTACTCCTGCTGTTTATAAAACCGTTTATGAACGCATATTAATTGAACCAGAAAAACAAGTTTGGAGAGAAAGTTTAAATAATGGCTCTAAAAAAGCTTTTAATTCTTGTGTTCAATCAGCGTCTGCATCAGGTATGGACGTAAGTAATGCAAAAGTAGGAACATGCTTTTATGAACATTTTCAAGCAGAAAAATATATAAATACTACGTCTAAAATATTGTCCTCAGAAGCCAGTGAACGTGTTGTCATTACTCCTGCTACCTATAAAACGGTTGTTAAAAAAATTGTAACAGACAGTACGAGCGTAAAGTTATTATCTTCGGGAGCTGTTTATAAAAAAGTAGAAGACAAGGTTGTTGTTGCTCCTGCTAGGACTGAGTGGAAAAAAACAATTTGTGGAGATAAAGGCTGTAATCAGTCTGAAGTTGTTTGTTTGGTAGAAGTTCCTACCACTTATAAAAAAATTACAAAGAGGATTGTACTCCAACCAGCTGTAAGAAAAAGTGTGCCAGTTACTCCTAGGCTTAAAACTGTTAAAGTAGAGCAGATGGTTAGTCCAGCTAGAAGTGAACGCATTGCAATCCCTGCTCAATATAAAACTATTAGTCAAAGAAAAAAGATTGAAGATTCAAAATATTATTGGTCAGATGCTTCAGCTCAATATGCTTCTTCACGTATGAAAAACCAATGTAATAAGATTTGTTTGACAGCAACACCTGCTAAATATAAAAAAATTGCTAAACAAGTTCTTGTTACACCTGTGAGCGTGAAAAAAGTGAAAACACCTGCACAATATACCATGGTTAAAATCAAAAAAATCGAACAAAAAGCTAGGCATAAAAAGATTGTTATTCCAGAAGAATACATCACTGTTGTAACTGAACGCGAACGAACTAAGGGTTACGCTAAGTGGATGCCTATGATTTGTGAAGAGATGTTAACGCCGAGTATTATTAAAAAAGTGCAACAAGCATTACAGTTTCAAGGCTTTTATAAAGGTCGGATTGATGGTATATGGAACATAGAATCCAAATCAGCGACAAGAGCTTATCAAAAAGAAAAAGGTTTGGCTATTACCAATAAACTTTCTATTGAAACAATGAGAGCATTGGATGTCTATTAATA
>JALWNS010000557.1 GCA_027083655.1 Bacteroidales bacterium
GTGCTATTGTATGTTTATGGCTTTCTTCATCTGCTTTTAATTTTTTCATTACAGTTGTTGCATCACTCGGTCTAATAGTCGCTACTATGTGTACATTGAACTTTTTAATAAAGTAGTTGAGTAAGTATTCACTAGAGTCTTCATCTATCCATTGCAAATCATCTATAAAAAGGACTATTGGCATACTTTCATTTGAAAGTTCTTGTTGTAGTAGATTGATTGCATCGTTTAATTTTCTAAACTGCTGCTCTTTTTTCTCTTGAGATTTATTGTCTATATCTCCTGTTGTGTCCCGTGTTATTTTCTCCATCTGTCCATCTAAGACTAATCTATCGTGAACTGCTCCACCTATGTCGATGACAGCACCCACCCCTAATGTATTTTTTATTGCATCTGTCACTGCACCAAAAATATACTCAGTACTTTTGTCTTTTATCTTTTCACCCAGTGTTTTTACCGTCTCTAATCTGTTGGCTTCTTCTACTATTGCATTGGTCAGTGAACTTAGTCCTGTATTTGATGATGTATGTCCCACTTGATTGAGAAGTGTGAGTTGTATCTGTTTGAGGTTGTTTTTTTCTTCACTTCTTATCTGCGTGAGATGTTTTTTTACAAGTTTAGTTTTTCCTATACCCGGTTCACCGGAGATAATCTCCAGTGTTGTTATTTCAGGGTGCTCTTTTGAGTAGTTGTATCTTTCGTTGAGATTTTCAAGCTCTTTTTCTCTTCCAACAAACATTGATGATTTTACAGCTATATGAGGAATGTCACTTGTTGGTCTCTCTAACATTGCGTATCTTTGCGTGTAAAGTCTCTGCTCATCTAAAAGTTGTTTACTGAGTTGATACTCCTCTTTTACTTCACAGTATGGCTGAAACTCTTCATCTTCATAAGCATATACTACAGAGAGTCCTGTATGTTTTCCTAAATCTTTGGCATCTTTAGCTACCGAATAAAGCAGTGAGAGTATTGCCAATGAATCTTTATCTAGTTTATGAGGGTTTTTCACATAGAGTAGTGTTGGCATATCTATGGCTACACTCAACATAAGTTCAAGTATAAACCTAAAGGATTCTGCTGGAGTAAGATCTTCTTTGAAATGTTTGCTAAGTTCTTTTATGGCTTTTTTAGATTTAGAAGATAAATACAAATTGTTCTCTTTAATTGTATCGAGAAAGTTGACAGTTGTATCGTTTAGCAACTTAGAAATTTGTTCATAAAGCATATTAGCAATATTCTCTCCCATATCCATAGCTTCAAAAGTACTATCTATAAAACCATCCCTTACAATATATCTAATATTCTCAGATATCATATCAACAACATTACCGATTATTCCCCCTACTTTCTCTTTAAAAATCCCGCCAATTGCAAAAGAGAGTCCTGCAGTTATACTCTCTTTTACAATCTCTAAGTTTTTACTATACTTCAGATAATCACTTATTAAATCCAAAAACTCTTCAAGTAAAAAGATATGGTCAATATTTTTTGCATTATCTGCATCTATGTAAATTAAATTTGTTTCACTAGTGTTCTTGAGTGGTTGATCATATATAATATGGGCTACGATTACAGATTTACTCACTTCATTTCTTTTAGATGTAGATACTTTACCCATCACATCTAACACTTTTTTAGACAGTTCTATAAGTAGCGGTGTTGTTCTTGATTTTAGTAAATCGTTTTGATAGTTCGTTAGCAATTGCATTAAAAGATTTTCCTCTCGTTTTGTTAGGTATTATTGATAATTATGAACAATTTTTATTTGAGAGTATTGTATCATTTTTATATGACAACATCAAGTCGTATGTTGGCTATCGATGATAGATATCTCTTCAATAAATATGTTATACTTATGATAAAGAATGGGAGGTAGTTACAGATGCAAATATCTTTAAATATTCAAGATGATGTATATC
>JALWNS010000558.1 GCA_027083655.1 Bacteroidales bacterium
GATAATAATCGAAGGCCAAGAGTTTATTAATGAAGTAGAAATAATACCAAGAAACGTAAATCTTGAGTATAACTTCAATTATGTTTTTACCGGTTCACGACGTGCTGGGAAAACTTATGTTATGTATCAGATTGCCAGGGATTTACTCAAGAAGCGTCCTTTGGATCAAATGGTATTTATCAATTTCGAGGATGAGCGACTTATTGGCCTTGAGGCTAAAGACCTTGGCCAGATTCTGGATGCTTATTTTGAGCTCTTTGGTACTGGTAGAAAACCTGTGATTTTTCTTGATGAGATACACAATATTGAAGGTTGGGAGAAATTTGTACGGCGGCTAGCAGATCAGAAATACCATGTTTTTATTACAGGTAGTAATGCCAGAATGCTTAGTCATGATATTGCCACGACGCTAGGGGGAAGGTTTATTATACAAGAGATTTTTCCATTAAGTTTCAATGAGTTTTTACGGTTTAAGGGACAGGAATATCAACCTAGGATGTTATATAGTGGGGATCGGCACAAGATAAGGGCATTGTTTGATGAATATTTTTATTTCGGAGGTTTTCCTGAAGTAATTAGTTTTCAGAATAAAAAGCAATACCTTAGCAACCTGTTCCAGAAGCTTTTTTATGGGGACATTATTGCCCGGAATAATATAAAAAATGTACAGGCATTGCGCTTGCTTATAAAAAAATTGGCCGAAAGTACATGTGATGAGATTTCTTTCACACGGTTGGCAAATATCATAAAATCTTCAGGTATAAAAGTCGGTACTGCGACACTTATTGAATATGTACATTTTTTGCAGGATGCTTATCTGGTTTTCTCTTTGCGCAATATAAGATCAAAGTTCACAGAAAGAGAGTCTGTTAAGAAGTTTTATTTCATTGATACTGGTATTTTGAGTTTGTTTTTACTCGATCCCCAGACAAGAATGTTAGAGACATTAGTATTTAATCATTTACACCGGAGAGAGGGAGAAAATTTATTTTATTACCGTGATAATTATGAAGTTGATTTCTTTGTCCAGCCTAATCATCTTATACAAGTTGCATTTGATTTGAATAATATTGCTACAGAGGAAAGGGAAATAAAGTCATTAGTTAAAGCTGCGGAAAAGCTGGGGACACAGAGCTTGCAGATAATAACCTATGACACCGAGGAAAAGATAAAATACAAGGACTACCAGATAGATGTTTATCCGGTGTGGAAGTGGTTGTTAAACAGTGAGTTATAATTTATGTAAAGAAAAGCATTATAACAAAAAAGGCTGCCTTATGGCAGCCTTTTTTGTGTGTTTTAATCCAGAAAAGCTATTCCTGTTCTTTAACAATATTTGGCTGTTCCAGTCCATAACCTTTGATACGGTCTTCACGTTTGAGCAATAGTGCGAAGATCAGGGACAATACTGCTAAGGCCAGGAATATAAGCAGGTCTGCCTGGTAATTGTATCTGATGTTGAGTTTGTATTCGATAATTGTCGAGGCAGCAATTTGCTTTGCTTTGGCAACAGCTAACTCTTTTAGTTGTTCTTTATCTGGGTTTTGAGCTAAAATTTGCTCGAGTGCTATGTCAATTTTGTTAACAAGCTCCTGTTTGAAAGCATCTGTATTAATTTGTTCTTGAGGTGTAGGCTGATAATTAGCATATTGAACTACCGAATCAATAGCATCACTGGCAGCTTTATCAATTAACAAATTAATTTCTTTTTCTTTGAGGTGTCCTTTGAGATCTTTCTGGAATGCTTCCTCTATACTACTTTTTACAAGCTGTTTGTTTGGTACGACGTATGGGTTTGTTGCGTTTAAGACAAAACCAAGAAGAAGAGGTACGAGCATTAAGCCTATATTCTGTATCCAGAAAATAACTGCATAAGCAGTACCTAGCTGCTTTTCAGGAATGATCTTTGGTACAGATGGCCACATTGCTGAAGGAACCAAAGAGAAACCAATCCCTAAGATTATAACCATTGTAGCTGCTACCCACCATTGTGTCAGGAATGGAATAGACAAGACACCATGAACAAGGATAAGGATGAGTGCACCCAGAATCATTATTGTTGCTCCCTTACCCTTGCGGTCGTATATACTACCAAACAATGGTGTTAATAATATTGTACCGAAAGGCAATAAGCTTGGGATAAGGCCTGCCAGCTTGGGCTCTACATTATATTTATTAATCATCAAGTCATTAGCATAGAAAAGGAACGGAAAGACGGCCGAATAGAACAAAACACAAAGCAGTGCTATGTACCAGAAACCTCTGTTTGTTATGATGTATTTGATATCAGAAATTTTAAATTCTTCTTCTGGTTCCTGTTTGGTATTTGCTTCTGCTTCTGACTTATCAAGTTTACGGTCGAGTACAGAAAATGTAAGGAATGAGATGATGCCTAACAACATCAATATAAGTGCAAAAGTGATAGGTCCTTTTACTGAGTATGCTTTGGCAAGAGGTATAGACAGGGCCAGGGCTAAGAGTGTACCAAGACGGGCAATAGCCATCTGCATACCCATTGCCAGCGCGAGTTCTTTACCCTTGAACCATCGGACAACTGCCTTGGAAATTGTGATACCAATAGCCTCTGTTCCGACACCGAAAATAGCAAAACCAATTGCCGACCAGAAAACTTGTGCTTTTAAACCTAAGATTGTGGCACCTTCAGGGAAGTTATGTGTAACTGCCCAATAGTTAATGGCTGTACCTGTAAACATTACAAGTGTAGCGCCAAGACCGGTTTTACGTACTCCAAATTTGTCAAGGATGATACCACTGATAATAAGCATGAAGAGGAATACGTTAAACCAGCCATAAGCAGAGGTATAAGTTCCAAAATCACTACTGCTCCAGCCTAAAACGCTTTCAAGTATTGGCTTTATAGCAGAAAGGGCATAATTAAAATAATATGCACCGAATATAGATAGAGACGCCAATACTAATGCAGTCCAACGTACAAACGTGGAGTCTCTGAGAGTCTTTTTTTGTTCAGTCATACGTGCAGTTTTTCTTATTTTCGCAGAAATTTATTTCAAAAGTAAAATTTTTAAATTTATTTACAAATAGCTGTAAAATTGTTTTTGGCAATGAATCTGCCCTGTAAGAAGAATTTTTCTTCTCAGTGGTTTGTGTACCTTTGATTTGTTTGTTGTAAAAAATTATTTGCCCAGTATAATATAACTATGATCATGATAAAGCAAAGTGTGATTTTCATAAAATAATTATTAGTTTTGGATGGACTAAAAATCTAGGACTATGCGAAAATTTGTTTTGTTATTATTAGTTATGTTTTCATTTACTACAGTTTTTTCACAGACAGATGATGTTTTACAGGCGAAGATGGATTCCGTCCATAGTATTCTTCTGAGAATACCGGAAATCAACAATGATTCTGTCCGGAAAATTTTGGGAGAAAGAGCGGCAAATTATTTTCAGGAGATATTGATGCATCCCAAGGCATGGAAGCTTGATTATTCATCCCTTTCGGATGTTATAAAGATTCTGGAGACAGATGATAAGCTTGTGAGGATTTTTACGTGGGGGATAAAACTTTCGGATGATTACTATTATTATGGTTTCATCCAACGTTATGATAAAAAGTCCCATACTTCTTATTTTTATCGTTTGTTTGATATGTCCAGTAAGCTAGAAGATCCGCAGAAGCAATATTTAGATGAGTGGCACTGGTATGGATGTGTTTATTACCAGGTGCTAACAAACAGGTATAAGCGCAAAACGGTTTACACTTTACTGGGTACTGACCCTGATGGTGATTTACTCAACCGCAAAATTATTGATGTTATCACGTTCAAGAGTAATGGAGGTCCAAAGTTTGGTTATGATTTCCGGAACGAATTCGGGCAGCCAGTTAAGCGTTTTATTTTCGAGTATAACAATCAGGCAACTATGTTACTTAGATGGGATGACAGGTTGGGAATGATAATTTTTGACCATTTGTCCCCTTCAGAGCCAAAGTATAAAGGTTTACCACAGTTTTATGGCCCAGACTTTTCATACGATGGCTTAAGGTTTGACAAAGGAAAGTGGATATACGAGATTGATCTGGATGTACGTGCACCAAAGAAAGATTAATAAATTTCTACGGCAATAATTTTATCACCTATTTCCAGGTCTCTGGCTATGTGGAGGCCAGAGACCACCTTTCCAAAAGCAGTATATTTTCCGTCCATATTAGCCGAAGGATTAAGTACAATAAACCATTGCACAGATTCGACACCTTTGTCAATGAGGTTCATTGCCACAGTGCCAGGCTCAAAGTGATAAGGATAGAGCATTACAGGATGGGCTATATTTACATCAGGCCAGCCATCCCCTCGCCGGCTACTTATCCAGACAGTCTTATTAGGAATAACTTTGTAAACATAAGTACCGTTATAATATCCCTGTGTAACAAGTTTCAGGAATGTAGATACTGTTGCTGGTGCTTTTTCCGGATAAAGCTCTATTATAAAGTCACCCTTAGTTGTACGCACACGCACTCGTGTTTTATCTGCAATTCTTGGTGCCAAGTCCCAGTCAACTTCACTCATTTTGTAGATAGGTCTGCTACATGTATCACCTGTGTAGGAGTTATACAGTTTGCAGACAGACTTATAGACTTTCAGGTCCCGGGGGAGTTGTAATTTCCCCAGGGCTTGGTTTATGAAAAATGTATTTTCATAGTCCTCTAGCAAGTGAAGATTTTTGTTCTTTAGAATTATAGAAGCATAAAAAATTTGTGCATTATCACCTTTTTTTAATGTTTCCTTGAAAATCTGACCAAATTCTTTGTTCAAATTAAAGCCCTGTTCTTGATAATATTGCCTGGCAATTTGGTCAAAGTTAGGCAGAAGTCTCATTCTAACAAGTGTGCGTACGGCTGTTGTGGTTATTATTCTCTCTGGAGCATAAAAAGCTTGGTCACGTACAAATTCATATTTCTGTGGGTAGAAAGCCATTGATGCTAATAGATAGCTTTGTTCGTATGGGTTTTTACTGGCTTTGAAGCCTGAGATTATTGAATTTGCAAATTTTTCCTTTAGGCTATCAGTAGCATACTTAAGTGATGCGTGTAGCAATAAGCTTCTTGGGAGCCATTTGTGTACTGTGCGTGCAAGCTCAAAATAATAATTGGCTTCTTGTTCCGTACCATTATAGATGAAGTACTGTGCTGCTATTTGTGCGACATAGCTATTGCTATGCCGCACAAGTTGGGACATTATCCGGGGTACTTCTGGCAAGTGTTGCCTGGCAATTCCTTGTGTAGCTACTACCTGGATTTGGTTGGATTGGCTTTGAATTTGTTTTTGTAAGAAGTCTAATACCTGCTTGTTAGACACACGGGATATAGCAAGTAAAAGATTGGTTTTGGTAATAGTATCTCCAGTATTATTAAAAACATGAATTAGTTGCTTATAATAATCATTGATTTTAACAGCTGGTTGATAAAAGTATTGGCTAATTATTCGTTTTGTCTGTTCTGTTGATTTGTAACTTGTTAACAACTCGATTGCTTTTTTATTACTAGAATTAGAGACAATTCCTCTAATTGCAAAATAGACTAATCCCCAGGCTACGCCTTCCTGTTCTTGGGGGGAACTTGTAGAGAGATTAGCCAGGAAATATAATGAGTGGCTTGTTCCACAATGGCCAAGAGCTTCTAATATTTGGGATCTTACTTTGGGATCTGTTTCATTGTAATAATGTTTTACCAGTATGTCTTCTGCATATGAATTTGATTGTAATCCAATTACATAGGCAGCTGCTCGCCTAACTAAAGCACTAGTATCATCAAGCATATTTATTTTCTGGTAAAGATGAGAAGTATCTCCCAATGAGCCGAGAGAGAGTAATGCATAATATCTGGTCTCTGGTAATGTGTCGTCCAGAAAGCCAACTAAGTGTTTTATATCTCCCTGGTTGTGATATTGTAATATTTTACGCAAATCAGGGTTATAATAAAATTTATTGTTAGACAATGGGATAGGCTTGGATTGGGGTTGGTCAGTCTCACTGGTATTTTTATTACAAGCCGTTATTACTAAACTAAATAAAATGGCTGCAAACACTAATCTTTTTATCATTCGTCCTTAGTATTGGAATGACTTTTTAGTAAAGTGGCAAAACTCGTTCCAAAAGCTCTGTTCTGTACAACAAAGATGCAATAATAGAGTAAAATAAACCATTTACAGCAAAAGTAATGTTTTTTTATAGCTCATTATCTATGAATTAGAATTTTGTTTATCCTCTAATAACCATGATACAGCTTCTTCTCTATCTGTGAATATTTTTACATTTTCCCTGTTATTCATCAATGTTTGATAAATGTCTCTGGCCAGGAAATATTGGCTATTAACCAGGGCTAATTTTTTTATACCTATCTTGAAAACATTATCCAGGGCTTCTTCTACAAGCCATTTTTGTGTATCGGAAGGTAAGGCATAATATTGGTCTAATAGGTTTCCCAAAACGTATAAAGGCTCGAAAGTTTTAACAATTTTCATAAGGTCAGAAATTGTTTCCCTGTATTGCTTATCGTTGATGTGTTCTGAGTTTTTCTTCCATTTGTACTCAATAAGTCTGAGTTTTTCGTCGTAATAAATGTTGATGAATTCTAATGTAAAGAGTTTCATGGCTTTAAGAATTAGCTTTTGGTAAAGTGAAGTAAAAAGTAGTACCCCGACCTGTTTTACTTTCTACCCAAAGTCGTCCCTTATTTTTAGCTACAAATTCTTTGACTATTTGCAAACCAAGTCCTGTACCTTTTTCATTTTCAGTTCCGTATGTAGTAAAGAAAGTTTCATTATCAAAGATTTTAACTAGCTTGTCATACGGGATTCCTACTCCAGTATCTCTAACACCTATAATAACAGATTTTTCATCTTCATAGTTAAGTAAGGTAATAGTACCACCCCTAGGTGTAAATTTTATAGCATTTGAAATTAAATTTCGCAAGATAATTTTGACCATTTCAATGTCTGCGGTGACGAAATAAGAATTTTGATGAATATTATCGATTATTTCAATTTCTTTTTGTTTTGCTGCTTGTTTAAGAATATTAACTGTGTGCTCTACAACCAGGTGTATATTGAAGATTTGAGGCTTATACTCTATTTGGTTAAGTTGTGATTTTGCCCAGTAAAGCAGGTTTTCGAGCAATTCATAGGTCCTGACCGAGCTAAATTTTAGCTCGGTCAGGATTTCCGTTAGTTCGTCTATATTAAAGCTTGTTGGATTTTCTAAGATAAGTTCAATCATTGCTTTAAGGTTGCCAATAGGACCACGCAGATCATGAGATATAATTGAAAAAAGTTTGGCTTTAGCATTGTTTGAGATTTCTAGTTTTTCTGCGTATTTTCTAAGTTTCTCTTGTGTCTGCAGGATTTCTGTAATATCTCTGATAATAAGTAGGTAAGATTCAGGAGCTTGTCTGAGTTTTGACACAGATATTTGTGCATAAATTGTATTCCCATTAGCTTGTATTATTGGTATATCTAATTTTTCTTTTGCGCTAATGAATTCTTTAAATTGTAGAGGTGATGCAAAATTTACTGGCAGAAAGTCTTCTAATTTTTGATTGAGAAGGAATTTAGCTTTTATACCAAAAATATTCTCAGAGGCAGGGTTGGCGTCTAAAATAGTTCCATGGGAATCAATTATTAATATACCATCAGTAGCTTTGGTATATAATTCCCTAAATTTTTGCTCGCTTTGCCTGAGGGCTTCCTGAATTTTTATTTTTTCTGTAACGTCGCGGAGTATTATGAATATAGCAATTGCTTCGCCTTCTACGGATTTTACCAATGAAACTTTTGTCTCGATGTATTTAATGCCCGAGGGAGTGCGGAGATTATAGATAAATTCCAGGGGGGCGTCTGACTTGGTGAAGAGTAGTATTTTTATTTTGTCCTTGATGTTAAAGATTTTGTTAAGTCGCTCATCAATGTTGTATTGCAGGTTGTTTATTTCTAATATTTTTTTAGCAGACTGTGAAATAAAAGTAATTTTTTGCTCTGTATCTGTTATTATTACACCATCTGGTGATGTGTCTATTAAAGCCTTAAATTTTATTTGGGATTCGATAAGTTCCTTTTGTGTATTATAAAAGTCACTAACGTCACGTATACTAATAACTTTAACTATTCTACGGTTGGAGTATTTGAATTCACGTGATAGAATTTCTGCCTTGAATTGAGTGCCATTTTTCCTTTTGAGATATGTTTCAAAATTAAGTATAGATTTTGTTTCTAAGATTTGTGCAGCTAATATTGGATCTATAATGTCATTTAGTTTTAAAAAATGAATCTCTTCTGGATCATATCCAGTTATTTGCAGGAATTTTTCGTTGTATTCGATTATTTTTCCATTATCAACCAAAATAATAGCTTCAAGTGATATTTGTGCAAAACGTTTGAGTCTTTGTTCTGACTTATAACTAATTCTAAATAAATAATATACAAACGCCAGGAGCAATGTAAGGAATAAAGCAGAGAGACCGAAAATGATTATAACAAGCTTTTGTTGCCGGTTTTTTAGTTCGTCGTATTGTGCTTGCTGTTTGAGAATAAGGTTTTCTCTTGTAATATCAACAGATGAAAGCTTTTGTATTACATTGTAA
>JALWNS010000559.1:0-6586 GCA_027083655.1 Bacteroidales bacterium
CTATTTGTTTATTATCTCCTTTCCAGGAGAAAAAGCTTTTTTTCAATATTTCATAGAAATCAAAGATAGAAACATTTTTGTTATTAAGTATCAATTCCCTTATTCTCTTGTTCTTAAACTTTGTTCGTTTTTCTCCTCCAATCTGGTCTGCTAGGCCATCTGTAAATATATAAAATTTATCACCTGGCTCAAACTCAATATCGTAATTAGTAAACGAAGGTTCAATTTTATTTTTACGGGGGATACCTCCTACTGCTTTGAGTGTACCTTTGTACTGAATGAATTCCCCATTGTTTTTCAAGTAATAAAGAGGTCTATGTGCACCTGCGTAAGACATTGTATTTTTGCTAAAGTCTATTTTACATAAAGCAATATCCATACCATCACGTGCTTCTGCATCTGGACTATCCTGACGCAAGGTTTTACGTACCAAGGTATGGAGCATATCGAGTGTCTGGCCAGCATTAAGATTAGGCTGCGTGGACACTATATTATTGAGCAAGAAGTATCCAATAAATGAGAGCAATGCACCAGGCACACCATGCCCTGTGCAGTCCACAGCTGCTATATAAATAGCATTGTCCGCCACAAAAAACCAAGGTATATCGCCACTTACCACGTCCCGAGGCAGATAAAACATTATACTTTTCTGCAAATACTGCCTTATCGTCTTTATGTCTGGTATAATGGCAGACTGAATTCTTCGAGCATAGTTTATACTCTCTGTAATACTCCTGTTCTTTTTCTCCAATTCAAGCTGTATCTGCTTCTGTTCTGTAATATCATGTGCTACAAAAAGTACAGACTCGAGCTCATTTAGCTCATTGAACTCGGGAATGACATTGAATAAGACTATTTTGTTTGTATCTTGATCTTTAATTGGGAAAATTGTCTCAAATTGGGACTTTTGCATTGTCTCCATCACACGTTTGAGGGATGATATAAATATTTCCTTTACCTCAGGATGAATATCTATTTCTTTCAGATTACTACCCACAAGAGAACGGCGATTAACTCGGAGATAAACTTCTGCCACAGGGTTAGCATAATAAATCTTACCGTCGCGGCTCACACGCATAATAAGGTCGGGCGAGTTCTCAGACAGGGCTCGCATCTGACCACTCATTCTCTGGGCACGCTCGGCTATCTTGCGGACTGTTATATCTCGTGTATTAAAGATAATACCATTGATAGCAGGATTGTCAAGCAAGTTTCGACCTGTTGTCTCGAGCCATACTTCATTATCGCCTTCCTTCTTAAATAAATACTCCATAGTCACAGGCTCTCTAGGATTAGTCAATAATTTCATAAATGCCCGGCGGATAATTTCATTAACCTCAGGAGAGAAAATCTCAAAACCGTTTTTACCAATCAATTCATCAGGATTATATCCCAAGATATGCTTAATAGAAGGCGATGTATATGTAACTACTCCTTCCTGGTTGTAAATAAAAATAACCTCAGAAGCATTTTCCAACAGAGCATAAAGCCTCTTTCGTGTACGTTCTACTTCCTGGATCTCTGCGGCCAGACGGCGGTTCACCTCCTCTAGCTCCTGTTGAGCCTTGCGCATATCCTCCGCGTGCTTACGCAACAGCTCTTCGTTTTTCTTAAGCTTGGCCTTTTGTTTCTCTGATTCTTCAAGAAGCTCCTGTGTCTTCTTATTAACCTTAAGGTTAAAAACGGTCTGTCCGATTACCCCGCTTATCTCTTCTATTAGCTGTATTACTCGAGGAGGCATGTCTTCGTCAAAGGAAGCTAATTCTATAACACCTTGGATTTTTTCATCACCTATCAACGGTGCAATAAGCAAAGTTTTAGGTTTCTTTTCACCCAGAAGCCCGGATGTGATTGTAAAATAATCATCTGGTATTTCTTTCCGGTATATAATATCACGCTCATATGCACATTCACCAACCAGGCCCTGTCCAATTTTAAATTCCTGGTTAATATACTTACGCCTGTTATATGCGTATGTAGCATAATTTACTAATACTTTCCTGTCTTCGTCGTAAATATAAAAAGCTCCCTGTATTGCGTCCACATAATTGACTATACTAACAATTGTCTCATATGCCAATTTTTCTAAATCATTATGATAACGAAGAATATCACTGATAATTTCTTTTCCTTTTGTGATCCATCCTAGCTCTGCTTCCCTTTGATATGTAGCCTTTAGATTATCCCGCATCAAGAGCAAAGCTTGACCTAGCTCATCACCTGGTTTAAGTTCTATCTCAAAGTCTAAATTACCTTCACTAATTTTCTTTGCTATCTCAAGATTGCGTCTAATAACTTCCTCCATTTCTCTAACTGTGGTTTCCAGGCGCTTGCGCATGTTCTCTGTCTGCCTGTAAAACCACATAAAAGCATAAGCTAAAATGAAAGGTGCTAAATCAATCAAGAAAAAGCCAGGTGTCTGACGGTGAATAACAAGTATATTATACCATGAAAGCCGATACTGTCCTAGCCAAAGACTGATTAACCATCCGAGAATTGTTATAAGCAAACCAACAAAAAAACCTAACAATACAAATTTTGTTGACGATATATTACGTTTCTTAGCCATAAGAAATTATATTTTCGAACATAAAGATATTAACTTCACGAGATATCATCCAACCAATCATTAATTTGTTTGTCAATATCTGAATCAAAATTACTGCCAGAACCTGATAGCTTATCTCCAAAATTACGATCAGTAATATCTATAGCAAGATATATGACTTTCACTACATTCCCATGTGTATCGAAAACAGGTGTATATTGATTAACAAGCCATACATCCTCTCCTGTTTCCATATTTTTACGTTTTACCACCATCTGATGTGGTTTGCCGGATCTAACTTTATCCCAAACCTTCTTAAATTCTTCCCTCTCTTCCTCCGGTATAAACTCCAAAATACTCTTACCCTTCATATCTTCCAATACATAGCCCAATACCTTAGTATGCCTCTGGTTAGCATCTAACAAAATACCCTCTGGACTATATTCTGCCCTGAGCATTGTAGCATCGACGGCATAAGAAAGTGCATCTATTTCACCCTTTAGCTCTGCTGTCAATTCGTATGACTTCCTGTATTCAGTTATATCAATAGCTAAATAAATTATACTTTCAACATTTCCTCTAGTGTCAACTATCGGTATATACTGGTTAAGCAACCATAAATCCTCTCCTGTATCTTTACGCTCACGCCTAACTACTACTTGATACTTTTCACCCCTTTGTACCTTCTCCCAAATCTTTTTAAATTCTTCACGCTCTTCCTCCGGCACAAACTCCAAAATACTCTTGCCCCGCATCTTGTTTATGTCATATCCCAAGACACGCTGATGCATCTCATTTGCATCCAATAATATACCTTCTTTACTATATTCTGCTCTTAACATTGTCTCATCAACACCTATTGTCAAATAAGTTAACCTTCTCTCAACAAGCTTCTGTTCAGTAACATCAATTGCAAGATAAATTACACGCTCTACTTTTCCTTCTTCATCTACTATCGGTATATATTGATTTAACAACCAGATCTCCTCGCCTGTGTCAATTCGTTCCCTAGGAACAATAACCTGATAAGTCTGGCCTTGGGTAACTTTGCTCCAGATCTCACGCTCAAAATTCTCACGCTCTTCCTCCGGCACAAACTCCAAAATACTCTTGCCTCGCATCTCTTCCAGGTCATAACCCAGAACCTTCTGGTGCATCTCATTTGCATCCAACAATATTCCTTCTCCTGTGTACTCTGCACGCAACAAGGTCTTGTCGGCTCCTAGCAACAAATAACGGTAACTCTCCTCCAACTGCTTCTGCTCGGTGATGTCGATAGCAAGGTATATTACACGCTCTACCTTTCCTTCTTCATCTACTACCGGGATATATTGATTTAACAACCAGATCTCCTCGCCTGTGTCCACACGCTCACGGCGTACGGCTATTTTAAGTGATTCTCCATTTTTAACACGGCTCCAAATATTTTCCATAAAACTCTCTCGCTCAGCCTCTGGTACAAACTCGAGAATATTCTTTCCCCGCATTTGTTCAAGATCATATCCTAGAATACGCTGGTGTATCTCGTTAGCATCTAATAATACACCTTCTGCCGTATATTCTGCTCTCAAAAGTTGAGAATCTACACTTTTCTTCAAATAAAGTAATTCCTTTTCCCTTTGAAGGATTTGTTGTTCTAATTTTTTTAAATCAGTGATGTCCTGTGCCATATATAGAATTTTTGAAACATTTCCTTTCTCATCATAAACAGGTGTATATTGATTAAGAAGCCATATACTCTCGCCAGTATCTTTTCTTTTACGCTTAACTACTATTTGTTTTGGTTTACCTGCAACCACTTCATCCCAGAGCTGGGAAAACTGTGCCCGTTCTTCTTCTGGTATAAAGTTTAAAATACTTTTACCTCTAACCTCATTAAAGTCATACCCTAATGTTTGAATATGTCTTTTATTAGCATTTAATAATTTCCCGTCAATTGAATATAATGCTCTTAGCATAGTCGAATCTATAGCAAAGATAATTGCTTCTTGTTCCAACTGTCTCTGAGTAACTTCCTGTAACAAAGATTCAATTCTCTTTTCTTTCTCTATTTGATCTGTAATATCTATATTTAAAACAAGAATAGAAGTAATCCTGCTCTCTTCGTATATAGGAGCAAAAGCTGACAAAAACCATATTTCTTGAGTGTCGTTAAAAACAACTTTTAGTCGTTCCCTTACGTATTCTCCTTTTTTTACACGTTCAAATGCGCTTTCAAATATTTGTATATTTTCTTCATCTAACAAATCATAATATACAATGCCTTCAACTTGCTCTTTTCCAAGTAATTTCAGGAAATTATCACTAGCCTGAAGTAAATTACCTTCTAAATCAAGGCTCAAACGATAGACAACAGCATCAATAGCAGACAATAAATTTTCAATGTGCAGTTGGTATTTTTCACTTTCTTTCTGCAATCTTATTGCCTCTGCCTCTCGTTTCAGGGCTTCTTTCAATGCTTTTTTAGCCTCGCGTTCGGCACGAACCTGTTCTGTTATATCTTGTGCCAAATATAATATTTTATAGACATTTCCATCGGCATCAACAACAGGTGTATATTGATTCAAAAGCCATATCTCACGTCCTTCGGCTGTCAAACGCCTAACTCTCAGTTGCATTGCCTTACCCTTAGATACCTCTTCCCAAACTTTCTTAAATTCTTCTTTTTCTTCTTCTGGTATAAACTGGAAAATACTTTTACCAAGAGCATCCTCATAATTATAACCTAAAGTCTTACGGTGTAGCTCATTTGCAAAAAGTAGATTACCTTCGACAGAATACTCTGCACGCAATATAACTCGGTCTATACCTTCGAGTATAGCACGGCGTTCGGCTTCGGCTTTTTGCAAAACTTGCTGGAAACTAAGTAATTGTTTCTCCTGTCTTTTAGCTTTTTCAAGAGCCTCTTTAGCTTCTATATCTGCTTTTACTTGTTCTGTAATATCTTGAGCCAAGTATAGCACTTTTTTAACGGCGTGTGTCTCTGGGTCAATTACAGGCGTATATTGATTAAGCAACCAGACTTCCTCTCCTGTTACTGTGTATCTACGCACCCTGACCTGTTTCATCTCTCCGTTTTCTACTACTTCTTTCCACAGTTTCTCGAATTCCTCCTTTTCTTCATCCGGGATAAAAATGAAAATACTTTTACCTAGTACTTCTTCGTAATTATAACCAAATGTTTTTCTATGAAGCTCGTTTGCATAAGTAAGGATACCGGCGGGTGTATATTCTGCACGCAGGATAGCACGGTCGATACCTTCGAGTATAGATCTAAGCTCTGTCTCTTTTTCCTCCAGCTCTTTCTGTATTCTTTGAGATTCTTCAAGAGCTTTCTTAGCCTCTAATTCAGCGTTAACTTGCTCAGTAATGTTCTGGGCAAGGTACAAAATCTTTATCACTTGGCCTGTATTTGGGTCAATAACTGGAGTATATTGGTTTAACAACCAAACTTCCTCACCTGTAACAGTATAACGTTTTACTCGTATTTGTAACATTTCACCAGAACGGACAGTGTTCCATATTTGTTGGAATTGCTCTTTCTCTTCCTCTGGAATAAAAATAAAAATACTTTTCCCTAGTACCTCCTCATAATTATAGCCGAATGTTGCACGGTGCAGCTCATTAGCAAATGTAAGTATACCTTCAGGAGTATATTCTGCGCGTAAGATAGCACGGTCGATACCTTCGAGTATAGATCTAAGCTCTACTTCTTTCTCCGCAAGTTCTTTTTGTATTTTTTGTGATTCCTCAAGGGCTTTCTTAGCTCTTTGCTCTGCTTCTACCTGTTCTGTTACATCAATAGCCAGGTATAATATTTTTGTAATATTTCCCTGCTCATCGCGTATTGGTGTATATTGGTTTAACAGCCAAATATCCTGTCCTGTTGCAGTTTTTCGTTTAACTTGTATTTGCTTCAGGGCACCGTTAGCTACTTCTTCCCAAAGCTTGGCAAATTCTTCTTTCTCTTCCTCAGGAATAAAGATAAAAATACTTTTACCGAGTACTTCCTCATAATTATAGCCTAAAGTTCTGCGG
>JALWNS010000559.1:6596-8602 GCA_027083655.1 Bacteroidales bacterium
CGTTAGCAAAAAGAAGATTACCCGCGACTGAATATTCTGCACGCAACAATGTCTGGTCAATACCTTCAAGGATACTTTTAAGCTCAATCTCGTTACGTTTAACTATCTGGTGGGCCTTCATTAATTCTTCTGACTTCTTAATAGATTCTTCAAGGAGTTTAGCATTACGCAATTCTATCTCTTTCTGCTCTGTAATGTCAATAGACAACCACAAAATACGTATAAGTTCGTCATTAGGACCAAGTATAGGTGCAAATGTAACTAACAGCCATACATCCTGGTCCCCTACTTTATAATGGAATGTATCTTTGTAGATTTGGAGGGCATGTAATTTTTTAAGAATTATCTGGTCTATACCTTCTTTTTCTTTTGGTAAGATAAGCTTAACATGTTCTCCTATAACTTGATTACGGGAAAGTTTCAATGTTCTCAAAAAACTTTCATTAATAGTAGTGACAATACCTTCTGGGTCTATCTCAACACGTAGCAAGACTTGGCTAACAGCATTCAAAATAGAGGACATTTCCGCTGCTCTAGCCTCTGCGTCCTGGCGAGCTTTCTGCATCTGGTCATATAATTTTCTCAATTCCTGCTCACGTTTTGCAAGCTCCTCTGATTTTTGCCTCGTTTCTTCGAGGAGTTGAACTGTACGGGCATTAACTTTAACTGCTTCCAGTGTAGCAGCGATAGAAGAAGCCACCTGTTCTGCAAAATCTAGTTCATGTTTCTGAAATTCATGAAACGCTGCAATTTCATATACACCATGTAATCCACGGTCAGTTTTTAGCGGGACTATTAAAAGATTATTAGGTTTGGAATCACCTAGACCAGATTCGATTTCTATATAGTCATCGGGTATATTTGTAAGGTTAATTATTGTTTGATCTACAGCAACACTACCTATTAGCCCTTCTCCTAACTCTACCCGGCGTGTATAAAACTTTTTTCTATCATAGGCAAAAACTGACAAAAGCTCAAGATGTACGTCTTCAGGATTTGAGTCCTCCAGTATGTATAGTCCACCGACACTAGCATCCAGGTATTTTACTAAATTTTTTATGACAGCATCACCTAAACGTTGGAGGTCATTTGAGGTATTACGCATAACTTCTGAGAAAAGGTTAAGACCCTCAGTAATCCATCTTCTGTATTCTTCCTCTTTGAGGCGCTCTAATTGGAGCTGCTTTGCCTCTCTTAATTGTACTGCTAATTTTAATAATGAAGTATAAACAACGTCATGTTCTTTGACAAGCTCATAATCAATCGCCTGATAATTTTCACTACTAAGATTCTCCAGTATTTCATGCAGAAGCTTTCTGGACTTGATTATCATATTTATCCTGCGGGCCAAAAGGCCAATCTCACTTCTGTCTTCGTGTAATTCGGGAGGTATACGGCCTTCAGAAAGCTTTTCCACGGCTTGTGTTATTCTATAAAATCCTGCAACAAATGACCTATACATCATAAGTACAAACAACAAACCGACTATAATTAGCAAAATATCAACAAAAATCAAGGCCCTTTGTATCCTCCTGACAGCATTTTGAAGCATTACATATCTCCTATGCTCTTTGGATAAAACATGGTCTTTAACTGTCATCAATGCCTCCTGGGTGGACTTATATACCTCATTAACAGACACTAACAGCTTGTCTAATGACTCTTTATCATTTAGTTTATAGGACCTTATTATCTCCAGGCTAATATCATTAAAAAGCTTAAAAGAACTTTTTAATTTGGTAACGAGAACATATTCCTCATAACTTTCCACACGTCTTTCGAGGTCATTTATAAGGCGTTCTATTTCGTCAACATTTGACTTATAGTAATTATAAAAATCTACATAGGATATTCTTTGTTTGGTGAATACATAGAATCTCAATAAAGTATTATTCAAAAGGCTCTCTATGGTGGCAATATCGTCATTATATTCAATTATATATTTTTCTGTCTGTTTAATGCCTTCTCTGATTTTAGATAAATTATTGAGTGTAAACACATTATAC
>JALWNS010000560.1 GCA_027083655.1 Bacteroidales bacterium
GGGGATGATGATATTGCCGCAGTGAAGGAGGGAAAACTATACAAAATAAAAGATTTAAAATCGAGGTTAGAGTCGGCAGAAATCAGTACAAAGGAGGCAGAATTTGCATTTAATCATCCGTATTTAAGTACATTATACGATGTTCTAAGTATTTCACACAAAGCAGGTACTACTGCTGCAGTAAATTCAGCATACATTGGTTTGACTATAGGTAGCATAGAAAAGGCTATAGAAATCATTTCCAAGCAAAAAGATTTTTTGCAAGCGAGCAAAGAGCTTACAATCAATACTATGCAGGTTAGTGCGAAATCTTATTCAAATGCTTTTGCTACTGCAATAGTCGGTGGTATGCTCGAGAAAACTAATAAACAGATCCTACAAAATTTAGCAAAGAAAAACGGTCCTGCTGCTATAGTACAGACAGCAGCTATTCTCTCAAAACAGGTATTTTATCTTGTCCGTGGAGAAATTACATTGGATGAATTTTTACAGAATATAGGTATAGAGGGAATGACCCTGGCAGCGTCTTTTACAGGCAGTAATATTGGTGCTGCACTTGGTAGCTTGGTTTTGCCCGGAGCAGGAATAGTTATAGGTGGTGTATTGGGAAGTATGGTTTATTCACTGTTAACTAGCGCTTTATATCGTCAGATTATACAGGCAATAGACATGGAAAAGATGTCAGAAGAGAAACTTAAATCTGTAAGGCAAATAGCGTTAGTGTTTAAGCAGCAACAAGAGCAGTATCGCACAGAGTTAAATCAAATTTTTAAATATTTCTTTGAAAATAAGCACAAGCAAATAATCCAAGGTTTTGATGAAATTGAGCAGTCTTTATCCGAAGGCAAAGATATTGGCAATGGTTTGAAACAACTAGCAGATGCTTTTAATGTTGAATTGGCTTTTGAATCTGCCGAGGACTTCAGGAGGCATCTCAGGAACAGAGAAACTTTAAAATTCTGAGCTTTAAATTCCAGTTTTTCAGTGAATTAACTTTGAATAGGCTTTTCTATCTCAAACTCATTTACCTTGTCAATTATAATCTGGTCTATTGGTTTGGATTTCTTGGTATTTATGTCAAAGGAAACCATTGTGACTATTGCACGTGCTGCGATGAGATCCTGTCCATCCCGCCGGATTGCAATTATGTTTTCCAGGTCATAGCTTTTTACCCCAAGCCTTGAGCAACGTGTGTAAGCCCAGACTTCGTCTCCAAATTCAATGGGACGGAGATATTTAATGTCTATTCTGCCCACAACAGATCCAAAGTCAAAAACAGAAACATTGTCTCCTAGTCCTATGTCATGGATATAGGCTATTCTTGCCTCCTCAAGATAGCTAAGGTAAACTTAATTATTCACGTGGCCGTATGTGTCCAGGTCGTCATAACGTACTTGAATTCTGACCTTGCTTTTAAACTTTGACAGGTCCATTGGGTGGTGTTTTTTCTGATAAAATTATTAAAATGTTCAAAACTTCGAAATTATCATGGATCTGGCAGTAAATATGGTGTTGGAGTTTAGAATGGTAAATTATTGATCTATAGGTAGTAGTGTTTAGGATGAAAGCTTTAACTTTTACATTTTTAAAGTATTATGGACGGAGAATGATAGCAAAAGATATGAGTTTTTATAGTACCGGGAAATACAAAAAGCCCTGAAACTATTAGTTTCAGGGCTTTGGGCTGGCGGTCCGGACGGGACTCGAACCCGCGACCTCCGGCGTGACAGGCCGGCATTCTAACCAGCTGAACTACCGGACCGGCTTTAAATCTTATTGTCAGAGAGCCTCTGACCAAAAAGGCAATGCAAAAATAAAGACCTCGCCGAAAACTTGCAAATTTTTTGAGAAAAATTTTTCGTGTTTAATTGTAAGTGTTTGATAATAAGTTTATAAT
>JALWNS010000561.1 GCA_027083655.1 Bacteroidales bacterium
CAATAAAATAACTAATGAATTCAAAGGCGTAATTAATTTACCTGCATCTAAGTCTATATCTAATAGACTTTTGATTTTGCGGGAACTGTCTGGACAAAGGCTTAAACTGAAGAATTTATCTACTGCTCAAGACACTATAATGCTTAGATCTGTGCTTGATGAGCTCTCCTCATCAGAAGAATTTATTTTTAATTTTGACTTAGGCAATTGTGGTACTTGTTTGCGGTTTCTCACTGCTTATCTTTCTCTTCGTCCCGGCACATACATTCTCACAGGTAATAGGCGAATGCAAAAAAGGCCTATTGGTGCCCTGGTTGATGCCCTGAAGCAATTAAATGCGCAAATCAGCTATATAAATTCCGAAGGATATCCTCCATTGTTTATCACAGGAAGCACACTAGAAGGTGGAAATATTCAAATCGATTGTACACAAAGCAGCCAGTTCGCCACTGCTATTATGTTAATAGCTCCTTCCCTGAAAAAGGGTCTTGAAATTAACATCACAGGGCTTAGCTCCAAATCATACCTGGAGATGACGGTCAAACTAATGAGACAACTAGGACTCAAAATAGAAAAAAAAGCAAATTACACATACTTTATCCCAGAACAACAGATAAAAGAACAAACTTACACAGTGCCTGCAGATTGGAGTTCTGCAGCTTTTTGGTATACCTTTGTTGCATTGTCCAACAAAGGGTCCATTTTTCTTAAAGAGCTTAAAGATTGCGGTATACAAGGCGATAGCTTCATTTTCACATTATATAAAGAAATAGGCGTGGAAACTATCTTCACTGACCAAGGAGCACTTATAACTAAAACAGCTAAAAGTACAGACTACCTGGAGCAAGATATGAGTAGCTATCCTGATATAGCTATTCCCTTTATAGTCAACCTAGTACTTCTGGGAATTAATTTTCACTTGACTGGTCTGGCACATTTGCGCCACAAAGAAAGTGACCGTTTGCAGGCATTACAGACAGAGCTTAAAAAAATAGGAGTTAAGCTTAATATTGATACTGGCGGAAACGTCTCTTGGATAAGACAACCGCTAAATTTTCCAGAAAAAATAACATTTGAAACATACGGCGACCACCGTATTGCTATGGCATTAGCCCAAGTAGCTATGTTCACTAACATCGAGCTTGTCGACGGCCAAAAAGTTGTAAAAAAATCTTATCCAGAATTTTGGTCAAACTTCAATAACCTGTTTGTTAAAACAAAAACCATATAACGATGTCAGCAGAATTGGCATATCTAATTCTTATTGTTGTCTTGTTTGCACTGGCTATAACTGATCTGATTGTAGGAGTGAGCAACGACGCAGTGAATTTCCTGATCTCTGCATTTGGTTCCAAAGCAGGTCCAGTATGGGCTATCTTACTGACTGCAAGTCTTGGTGTTTTTGTCGGTGCAGTATTCTCTAACGGAATGATGGAAGTAGCCAGAAAGGGTATCTTCCATCCAGATAAATTCGTGTTTTCAGAGATAATATTGATCTTTGTGGCAGTGATGCTTACAGATATTATCCTGTTGGATTTTTTCAATACATTTGGGTTCCCGACTTCTACTACTGTTTCCCTGGTATTTGAGCTATTGGGTGCAGCAGTAGCTATATCCTTGATAAAAATTTCCCACGAGCATGCAGGTAATCTATCAGACTATATAAACTCTGGAAGAGCATTCCTTATAATTAGTGGTATCCTATTGTCAATTATTGTGGCATTTACTATAGGAGCTATAGTTCAATACTTTGCCCGCCTGCTTTTTACATTCCAGTATGAAAAAAATTATAAGTACTTTGGGTCTTTATGGGCAGGATTTGCATTTGCCGTTATTATCTTTTTCATGTTTATCAAAGGATTTAAAAACTCTGCAATAGCGGATGCCCCTTGGGTGCAATGGATACTACATCATAAAGCCCAAGTAATATTATACTCCTTTGTGATTTTCACAATATTTTTTGAGATACTTAAATCTGTCTTTAAAATCAATGTTCTTAAAATAGTCGTGCTAGCCGGAACATTTGCTTTAGCTATGGCCTTTGCAGGAAATGACCTTGTCAACTTTATTGGCGTCCCCCTGGCAGGTTATTCTTCTTTCGAATATTGGGTTAAATCAGGTGTTAGTCCTGACCAATATACAATGGAAGCTTTAGCCGGAAAAGTACAAGTACCTATTTACTTCCTGTTAGGTGCAGGATTAATTATGGTTTTGACACTATGGTTTTCGAAAAAAGCACGTACAGTTATACAAACATCTGTTGACCTGTCACGGCAGGAATCAGGGTATGAAAGATTCGGTTCTTCCCCTGCCGCTAGGGCTATAGTACGTGTTTGGATTAATGTTAGCAATACTATTGATTCTATTACTCCTAAACCTGTTCGTAATTGGATTGCTAAACGCTTTGAAAAGAAAAAGAATAAAGAAAATAAAGAAATGCGAGGCGCTGCCTTTGACCTTATCCGCGCATCTGTCAACCTAGTTGTTGCCAGTGCTCTTATAGCTATTGCTACATCATATAAATTACCTCTTTCTACTACTTATGTAACATTTATGGTAGCAATGGGAACATCCCTGGCAGACCGCGCTTGGGGTAGGGAGAGTGCTGTCTTCCGCGTCACCGGTGTAATATCTGTGATTAGTGGTTGGTTCTTCACAGCTTTCATTGCATTTACTGTGGCTGCTATTATTGCCGCTATTATTTATTTTGGAGGTGCCGTCGCAATTGTTATAATGATACTGCTTGACATTTACCTCATATACCACTCGCGTTTGATTCACCGCCGCCGTATGGCAAAAGAGGAAGAAGAAAAACGGATCAAACAATTAGAGGCAGAAATTACCCCGGAAAATGTTTTTGATAAAGTCAAGGAAACGATCCTGAGGGAGCTCAAAAAAGTGCCTGATATATTAGAGCTTACAAAGAATGGATTTCTTAATTCAGACCGCCGAAAACTCAAAGAAGCAGTACAGATTGCAGAAAGTCTAAAAGACAATTCTAAGCATATTAAAAAAGAAATTCACCGGGTTATACATGCCTTGCGTGATGATATGGTGGGTGCTGCCCAATACTATGTCCAAGAAGTTGACCATCTGCGTGAAATTGCAAACGCATCAGTTTATCTATCCAGGCGGATGCACGAACATGTGGAGAACAACCATGAATTATTTAACAAGGAGCAAAAAGCTGACTTTATAAATACATATCAGCTCGTTAAGCAGTTTATAGACGAGGTGATCAATATTATTGTCAACGATGAATTCCATAAAATAAACCACATGCGTGAATGGAAAAACGAAATACTAAAAGAGCTCGAAGATGCTAAGACTATAGAAATTCAACGAATACAAAACGAAGAAGTGGATATTCTCAGTAGCAACCTATTGCTCAATATCATAGCAGAGTTTAAAAACCTTGTACTTTTCTTCAACCGTGCACTAAAAGCCCACAAACGTTTCTACCTGCACAAAAAAGCACTTGAGCAACCAATCATTACTACATAAAAAATTGGCCAAATAAAACAGGGCGCCTTGGGGAGCCCTGTTTTATTTTACAGAAAGCTATTCGAAAATTTCTTTATCATTTTTTTCCATAATTACAGCTATTCGCTTTTTACCATCCATCTTTACTACCAAAGGCTGCATAAATTCGACAAGCTTAACAAAATCAGTCTGGTAAACTACTTTTTGCTTCTGTAATTTGTCCCAACGCAACAAATGCCCTGGGTTATCATGAAGAACTGTGAAATAGCCAATATTCATAGAAATTACATTATGGAAAAAGTGTGAGCCAGATGAACCCTCTAGAGGAAAATTCTCCAAACTAGTCTCTACTATCACTTTAGCATTTGATATCTGGCCCCAATTAACTGGAATACCTATCCATTTATCCCGTGTTCCCCAGCGTCCCGGTCCTATAAGTATATAGCGCTCACCTCGCGAAAGCATCTGGTCATTTATCTGTCCTATTTCCTCTGCTATTTGCTCTGTTTTAGACTTATCAAAGGTCTCTGGCGGAATAAATAGTACATATTTAAGATAATCAATCTTCCCATTACCCATACTCCTGTCTGTATACAAAATCAAGCTATCCTTGTCCAATTTTTCAACATCAATATTAAAATCATCCCCACTTCCTAACAAAGGCTTTATTTGCAAAAGGTAAAATGAAGCACGTCCCTGGTGGTCTTTTTTCAAATCAACAGCAAACTCTATTTCCACTGGCGTTCCCATTGCCTCCTTAGAAATATTGAGCATCCTGTAAATTGTATCTGCTAGGGGTATATAATTAAACTTCAATATATTAGCAAAATCCAGAACCCTTGGGCCTGGTTTGTCGGTCCCGGGTATTAGCCGCTCGCCGTTCTTATCATAGACAGAAGCTAAATGTTTCAATGTTCCATGACGCTCTGCATCCCAGATATCTAATTTAGCCAAACCAGCATTCTCTCCCTTTAGAAAATCTAGCTCCCTTAGCCTCAAATCCACTGCATAAAAATGGGTCTGTGAATTCTCGACCAAATCCTTTAAACGGTAATTCTGCAACTTTGGATACCGCGGACAAAAATGGTAAGCTTTTTCTCCTTCTACCACATAAGTTCCAAGTCCCAGGGCTATCGTAGCATATCCATCCTCCGGCTTGATATGTGAAAACGGATAAAAATTATATGACTGAGCTACACCACTAATATGTGGATAATAAAAATCTCCATACTGCTGCCCTACAACCTCCTGTATAACAACCGCCATTTTCTCTTCTTCTATCTTGTAATTAATCGATCGGATATAAGAGCGTGATTTTGGAGAAAAAACAGATGCATAAACCATCTTTATCGCACTAGCTAGCTGACGCAGGCGAAGACGCTCGTCCCCTGCATTAGGCACTATGTATGTCTCGTAAATACCAGCAAATGGCTGATACAATGAGTCTTCCAAAAGCCCAGATGAACGTATAGCCAGAGGCCTATGCAACACTTTTAACAACTTCTTTAGCTTACGGTATAGATCATCTGTAAGACGCGCATTAAGGAATGCTTTTTTCAATTCAACGTAATCCACGTCCTTACCAAAAGCAATATTTCTCAAATTATTGTCTTCTAAAAACTTATCATACTGGTCACTTCCTATTATAAATGTAGCAGGGGTCCGTATGTTTATATCTTCGAAAAGCTCTGATATTCCATAGCGGTATATCAAAGTATGAATAAAAGCTATACCTCTACCCTTACCTCCAAGTGCACCAGAATCTAAAGATACTATTGTACTCGGTTCTGTAAGCTCAGATTCGACAAAATCTACTATTTTTCCTTTATTTTTCTCATATTTTATTCGTTGCGCTATTAATATCAAAAACTCCCTAATCTCACTGTAATCGGCAAAATCCTCTGTATTCAATTGTGCTAGCTCCTTGGCCACAGGCACTTCACCTTGCGCCATTAACCACAAAGAAAAATGATTACGCAAAGCATGGTATTCTATACTCTCATCAGGTACAATATGGGGACGTTTGATATATTCGATAAATTGATCAAGGTTCTTGGCCCTATAACCCAATTCCCTTCCCTGCTTATCACGAAAAATAAAATCTCCAAAACCCATGTGGTATTTTATCACATGATTAATATCTGCTGCAAGAGTATCAGAATTTTTATTTATAAAAAGAAAATCATGCTTCTCTGCTATCTCCTTGAAACTCTCCTCCGAGGACTGTATTATTATAGGTATCTTTGCCACAACATTCTGGTCTACATAGCTAGCAAGCTGCAGTCCAGCATCCCTGCATTTCTTACCTTCCTTGATGTATTCTACGTCTGTTATCAAGCTCAAGAAATACTCCCTGTACCTGTCAAATATTGCTTTGGCCTCTTCATAATTCGTTGCTAACAAAATCTTGGGCCGCATACGCAAGGCGTAAATCTTATATACCTCATCCCTGGCCACAACTTCATCAATAATACGTTGTATTTGCTTGAAGACATTATTATACAACAATGGCAAATAACGCGAATAATACCTCGGCGAATCCTCTACTAACAAAATAACCCGGACATCGCCCAACCTGGTATCATTCTCAAGGTTAATTTTATCCTCCAACAATTTTATCATTGTCAAAAAAATACGGGAGTCTCCATTCCATACAAATAAATGGTCAAGAAGGTTGCGCTCCTTGAACTGTTTAAAATAACTTATATCAGCATTATTATTAAGCAAGAAATATATAGGCAGGTATGGAAAATGCTTTCTTATCTTCTCTGCAATATTTATTGAAATAACTTTATTAACCCCTGCCATTATTATTACCATATCATAATGCTTCGAACGTAAATTATGATAAGCCTCTTTGTAAGAAGACACAGCCGTTATCCTGGGGGGAGACGAAAGATTGAGCCTTGAATATTCTCCAAAAATCTGGCGGGAAAAATTCCCTTCGCTCTCTATAGAAAACGAATCATACAATGTAGCAACCAATAAGACTTCCTTTACCCTGAACTTCATCAAATCAAACGATGTATCCCTCTGGTAATAATTTCTTAAGTTATACTCCCTCAACAAACTCTCTTTTAGCGTATTATAAAATGAGAACTTCAAAGTATCAGACTCACTCTCATATTTATCCTTACCCTCTATCTCAATACTCGTTTTGTTCATCTTGCTACTATACTCACGAATATAATCCAGAATATGAAAAAACGTTTGCTTCTGTGACTCTGAGGCAAAAACTTCATCTGGTTGTGCCGACGTCCAGAATTCAATTATACCTAGGTCACCATTCATCTCTACTTCGAGACGTGTCAACAAAAACCTCTCTATTGTATATTTACATATATACTGCTTGTCACGTATATGAATGTGTGTCACCACCTTATCTTTGACATAAAACTGCGAAAGAAAACCACAAAGCTCCCTTAACAAAGCCGTTATAGACTGGCTATTGCCCTTGAATATCTCGTCTACACGATTGCGGTATTCTATTATTTTATCCCTTTCAAGCATGTGATTATTATTTTAAACCCCAAGTTTCTTTATCTAAAGTACGATATTGAATAGCCTCTGCAATATGATGAGGCTCAATATTTTGAGAAGTTTCCAAATCTGCAATTGTACGTGCTACTTTCAAGATCCTGTCGTAAGCACGTGCCGACAATTTGAGACGCTCGACAGCGGCCTTTAGCAGCTGTTGGCTTGCATCATCAATCTTGCAAAACCTGCGTATCAACTTAGAATGCATTTGAGCATTATAATGGATGTTGGGCAATGAAGCAAATCTTTTCTGCTGAATATGCCTTGCCCTTATCACACGTTCCCGAATCTGCTTACTTGACTCCCCTGGCCTTTTATTTGACAAATCTTCAAAACTTACTGGGATAACTTCTATATGAATATCAAAACGGTCCATCAAAGGACCAGAAATCTTGTTCATATAACGTTTTATCTCACCTATGGAGCAGACGCATGCCTTTGTCGGATGGTTATAATAACCACAAGGACAGGGATTCATTGCTGCCACTAACATAAAACTGGCAGGATATTGCACTGTAAATTTGGACCTGGATATGGTTATTACTCTATCCTCTAGAGGTTGACGGAGAACCTCAAGTACCGAACGCTTAAACTCAGGTAACTCATCCAGAAACAAAACACCATTATGGGCAAGGGAAATCTCTCCAGGCTGTGGATAACTACCCCCACCGACCAAAGCCACATCTGATATGGTATGGTGCGGCGACCGGAACGGTCGCTGGGTTATTAACGACACATTATGCCCTAGCTTACCCGCAACAGAATGTATCTTTGTCGTCTCTAATGCCTCCTCCAAAGTTAATGGCGGTAATATCGATGGCATGCGTTTGGCTAGCATGGTTTTACCTGACCCAGGAGGTCCTATCATTAAAATATTATGGCCTCCTGCTGCAGCAATCTCTAATGCCCGTTTTACATTCTCCTGGCCTTTTACATCTGCAAAATCTAATTCTGAGCTATCTACCTGGCTAAAAAATTCATCCTCTAAGCTTATTTCTACAGGCTCAAGTGTATTACCTTTATTAAGAAATTCTATTACTTGGCTAAGATGATTAACCCCATACACTTCTATACCTTCGACCACGGCCGCCTCACGTGAATTAGCCTCTGGTAATATTACACCTCTAAAACCTTCTGATCTTGCACTTAAAGCCATAGGTAAAGCACCCTTTATCGGCCGTATAGAACCATCTAAAGCTAGCTCACCCATTATCACATAGTCCTCGAGGAAAAGCATATCAACCTGTTCAGATGCCGCCAATATACCAATGGCCAAAGGCAAATCATAAGCAGATCCTTCTTTCTTTATATCTGCCGGCGCCATATTCACTATTACTTTGCGCCCTGGAATTCTATAACCATTATTTCGTAATGCAGTTTCTATCCTCTGAAAACTTTCTTTAACCGCACTATCAGGCAATCCCACTAGGAAAAACCCCATACCAACAGAAACATCTACTTCAATGGTTATCTTCTGTGCATCTATACCATAAACTGCACTACCGTAAGTACGCACTAACATAGAAT
>JALWNS010000562.1 GCA_027083655.1 Bacteroidales bacterium
TGTTTACGTCTAATGCGTGCAGTTTGCCGGATGAACCACCGACAAAATACACTATACCGTTAAGGTAGCTCATTCTTCCGCTGGTACCTGATGTTTCGGTTTTCCAAAGAATAGTACCGTTTTCGTGGTCTAAACCGTAAGTAAAAGTATCTTCGTTATTGGCAATTATCTTGTCCTCTGCTATGATAAAACCGGAAAACATAAAATCTTGTGGAAAATCTCTTACCCAAATTTGATCTCCTGTGTCGAGATTATGGCAAAATAACTGATGACCTATATTTGCGTAAATTTTATCATTATAGATTACAGGTGGTGATTTAACCGTACCGTTTACATTTGGTTGATTCATCACTTTTTTTTCATAAACCCATTGGTTTGTGTCATAATTATATAATCCTAAATAGGTTTGAAACAGCCAATATGTATTACTTGTTAATTCTTGCCAAGTAATAACTAAATATTGAGTACCATTTTTTTTATATGGTAAAATTCTGGTAATATCACCTATACGGTTTCCAATAATATATTCCAAAGAAAAATCAGGAACAATAAATTCTTCCAATTCCCCTGTATTAATATCACCTTTAAAAACAACCCTTTCTTCATATTCTTGGTATTGACTTATAGATTCTCCAAGCGTAAAATAATTACTATTTAAACCGGATAATTGAACAAAAAAAGAACTATCTCTCCAATATTTCCACTGAGTTGTACCGTTGTCTAAATTAATGCAATAGCTTCGTTTGCCGTTTTGGTAGGTTAATAAATTGTTATATTGGACAGAATATGCAATTCTAACATCTTCCGTTTCCGGTTGGTATCTATCATCCCAAGACCAAATATATTCTCCCGTTTCAGTATTGATTAAACTTACTTCTCTATTATTGCCTCCGTTGGTTGTTGGTACAAGAATATTATTATTATAATAAATAGGAAATTTAATGTAACTGTTTGATACAACTCCATTTTTATGTAAGGAAGTTTTCCAGTGATACGGTAAAGCAGTGTAAACACCGTTACTATCCGTTTGGGTTTTAGTATTATCATCTTTACAGCAAGACGCTGTAAAGATGAATAATAAAATTATTAGCTTAAAATATTTCATTTTTCTAATTAGTTAAGTGAAAAAAACCATTATCATTAAAAATATTATCAAAAGCTTCCTTTGTCTCATCCACATTATTCCCGTCGTGTGTCATATCCAATATTTCCATATGGTTTGCTTTGTTTACTCTGTACCTATTATTAGGTGTTGGGTTGTTGGTCATTATTTGGGAGTATTTAGGTATAAAGCCGTCGCTTGGGTAGCTTACGGCAACGTATCTGGTTACGTATTGGTATTCCCAATGTCCGCAATCCGGGTCAATATTTCTACCATTAAAAGGGTTAATTGGCGGATATGGGCAAGGCACCCATACTTGTTCCCAATACGTATGTGGTTCCAAACGTGTGGTTTGGATTAAACTATTCCAAATAGACTCGCTATTATCAAACCAATCTCTTCCTTTTTTCCACTGTCTTGCTTTATAAAAAAATGCAGCTGATGCCGCCCAGCACCAAGGATTCCAAAACCCACCAACCGCACAAGCATATCCTTTAACTTTGTTAAAAACATGAAAAAATTGATAAATATCTCTACCTACCGTAGCAGCATGTACTGCATCAAAATTACCTACAGTAGTTAACAGTCTCCAATGAACCGGAGAGTTTTCTTCACCCCAAATGCTAATTCTTGGAATGTTGTAATTAAGGTTGTTGGTATAATTATTTATACTATCAATAACAACACTACCTCTTTTTAAATCTTGAGTTGAATTTCCTGTTGTAGAACCATTATTATAATAGTTTAATTGATTAGTAATTTCATTATTTAAAAACAAATCACATACATCATTA
>JALWNS010000563.1 GCA_027083655.1 Bacteroidales bacterium
ATCAAGATTTTGCCATAGATCTCTTACCTCAGGAAGATCTGGTAAATGTCAAATTAGTTGATACCTTCACTGTAGAGTTAAAGACAGAACCTTTCACCCATATACAAAGTAATGGTAAGGGTTCTGTTTTTTTTGGGTCATATTACGATCCATTATTTGGTTATACTAAAGCTTCTTTTGTAACACAGGTGCAGCAGTTTGGTTATCCCGATTTTAATGATAGTTGCACGGTGGATTCGGTAGTGTTGATAATGCATATAGATCCTGAATTTACTCCTTATGGTAAGCCTTATAATTCGGTACCAGTCTATGTTTATGAAGTTAAGGATACGTTGAGATCTTATTTGAAGTATTATGCAGATGATCCATTTGATGAGTATGCTTCGGATAATCTCCTGGGCCAGGGTAGTTTTTCCCTTTATGAAGGAGGCAATGATTCAATAATGAAGATTTACCTGGATCCGTCTTTTGGTCAACGCCTGGCCGATAGTGTGGATTACTATTTTTATGATGACAATGCCAATTTTAGCGACAGGTTTTTTGGTTTGGCTATAACGCCAGGTCCTGGATTTTATGATGCTGCAATTTATAGATTTACTTTAAAGATAGACCTTGAAAATAGACAGTTCCAAGATTTATTGCACTCTATGATAGTAATATATTATCATCCGGATACTTTGCCCGATACAACTATGTCTTACACCCTGTCAATGACCCATGTATCTAATGCACATTTTACATTATTTGAACATGATTATTCTGGTACGCAAATTTTCGATACAACAGTGGATTCTGTTGCATTTTTGCAGACAGCAGGTACACGGATAAAGATGGAGTTCCCTTATCTTTATACATTAAAGAATCAGGTTGTATACAAGGCAGAATTGATTTTACCACTTGCACCACCGAGCGTGACTTTCGAGACATCATATCCTGCTCCTGAGACTATTTACCTTTTGGCTTTTGATGAAAATGATACGACACAAACACCAATACTTATTCAGGATTATCTAAACCAGAGCACGGGAGAATACTATGGAGCACCTCTTATTATCAACCAATACAAGATTAATGTTACACGTATAGTTCAAGCTATGATAAATTCTGATAGTGTAAGTACATCGTCAACATCGTACTATTTGATGGATTATAATTCAAGCTTACAGTTGTCAAGAGCCGTTATTAATAATGGGCAAAATTCTGTTCCTGCTAAATTAATTATTACCTTATCTAAATATTAAAGAAAAAACTTATGTGTGGAATCGTAGGATATATTGGTGAAAGAAAAGCATTACCCATACTTATAAATGGTCTTAAGCGTCTGGAATACAGAGGGTATGACTCTGCTGGTATAGCTATACATGACGGAGAAAAATTACACGTTCATAAGAAGAAAGGTAAGGTTTCGGATCTTGAGAACTCTCTTAAAGATAAGGATATTAATGGTAATATCGGTATTGGACATACTCGTTGGGCCACACATGGAGAGCCTAACGATGTTAATGCGCATCCACATGTTTCGCAGAAAGGACATTTTGTCTTGATACACAATGGTATAATAGAAAATTACAAACAGCTTAAGAGTTTCTTAAAAGACAAAGGGTATGAGTTTAAGTCAGAGACAGATACAGAGGTGTTGGTCAATTTGATAGAATACATGTACCTGGAGGGCAAGACAGACGCGGAGATGGCAGTACGTCTAGCCCTTTCTGAGGTAATAGGCGCTTATGCCATCGTTGTCATACCAACAGATGAGCCAGATAAGTTAATAGCAGCCCGTAAGAGTAGCCCTCTGGTAATAGGACTTGGTAAGGGTGAATATTTTCTTGCTTCTGACGCAACGCCTATTGTTGAATACACGAATCAAGTGGTTTATTTGGATAATGATAATATTGCTATTTTGAAAAAAGATGAGTTTGTCCTCAAAAATTTGGATAACCAGAAGCTCAGTCCCATTATTCAGAAAATTGATTTTAGCTTGTCTGCCATTGAAAAGAATGGTTATGACCACTTTATGCTCAAGGAGATTTTCGAACAGCCGGATGCCATACACGATACCATGAGAGGGCGTATATCTACAGATGGTACCATGGTGCGCCTAGGTGGTATAATGGATGTTACGGATAAGATCTTAAAAGCAGAACGTTTTATAATTGTCGGTTGTGGTACTTCATGGCATGCTGGTCTTGTTGGTGAGTATCTTTTGGAGAATTTAGCCCGTATTCCAGTAGAAGTAGAGTATGGATCAGAGTTCCGTTATCGTAATCCTATTATTAAAAAAGATGATATTGTAATTGCCATAAGTCAGAGTGGTGAGACAGCCGATACATTAGCCGCTGTGGAGCTGGCAAAACAGTATGATGCCACAGTGCTTGGTATATGTAATGTTGTGGGATCGAGTATTGCCCGTGAGACGCATGCAGGTGTGTATACACATGCTGGCCCTGAGATTGGTGTTGCTTCTACCAAGGCTTTTACTGCACAGGTCACAGTGCTAACAATGCTATCCCTGATGCTTAGCCAGGAAAAGGGAACATTGCCTTATAGTGAATTCAAAAAGTTGGTCAAAGAATTGCAAGATATACCAGAAAAAATAGCCAAGGTACTTGAACAGAACGATTATATCCGGGACCTGGCAGATATGTACAAAGATGCAACGAACTTCCTTTACCTTGGCCGTGGATATTTATATCCTGTTGCCCTGGAGGGCGCATTAAAGCTCAAGGAAATTTCATATATACATGCCGAAGGTTACCCTGCTGCAGAGATGAAGCATGGGCCTATTGCTTTGATTGATGAGAATATGCCTGTTGTATTTCTGGCTACAAAGGATAAAATTTATGAGAAGGTCCTGAATAACATTGAAGAAGTAAAATCCCGTGGAGGACGTGTAATTGCAATAGCTACAGAAGGTGATGAAACAATCAGAAAAATGGTGGATCATATAATAGAAGTGCCACAGGTACCAGAACCATTAGCTCCTTTAGTTACAGTTGTACCGTTGCAGCTGCTTGCATATCACGCTGCAGTCTTGCGTGGAAATAATGTGGACCAGCCTCGAAATCTGGCTAAATCTGTTACAGTCGAGTAGAATTGACGTGCGTTTGACTAAAATATTTTTTAGCCCTCTCATGCCGCCTGGGCATGAGAGGGCTTTTTAAACATAATGAAAACTGTTAACTATGAAAGTACACAACTTATATCCGCTCCAGTTTAAGCCTATTTATGTGGAAAAAGTGTGGGGTGACAACCGTCTTTATTCCGTGCTTGGCAAGGATTGTAATCCTTCACGCCCGATAGGGGAGAGCTGGGAAATTTCGGCAGTGGAGGATTATGTTTCTGTCGTTGACAATGGCTTCTTACAAGGAAATAATCTGCAAGATATTGTCGAGATTTACATGGCAGACCTGGTAGGTGACCGTGTCTATCTTAAGTATGGTATTGAGTTCCCGTTGTTGATAAAATATATTGATGCTAATGATGTTTTGTCTGTGCAGGTTCATCCAGATGACCAGGTGGCCAGGTTCCGTCATCATGCATACGGCAAGACAGAGATGTGGTATGTCATACATGCAGAACCAGATGCAGAGCTAATAATGGGTTGGAAGCATGATATGGACCGGGATACTTTGCTCAAGAGCCTGGACGATGGCACAATCGCAGAGCATCTTAATTATGTAAAAGTCAAGCCTGGGGATGTTTTCTTTATACCGCCAGGACGTGTTCATGCCCTGGGTAAAGGGATTGTGGTAGCAGAGATACAGCAAACTTCCGATATTACTTACCGCTTGTATGACTGGGGACGTGTGGGCCTGGATGGCAAGCCCCGCGAGCTACATGTGGACCTAGCCCTGGATGTGATTGATTATAAGGCCTATGACAGGTATAAGCAGGATTATACACCAGAGTTGAACAAAACTGTGCCTCTAGTTAGTTGTGATTATTTTACTACGAATGTTATTGAGTTTGACCAGATTGTGAACAAGAATTACATGTCCTTGGACTCGTTTGTTATTTATATGGTAATTGAGGGAAGCTTTGCCCTGGAGTATTACAAGCGCGAAAGAATGGATTTGTACAAAGGCCAGACCGTTCTGCTGCCTGCCGAATTTGATGAAGTTCGTCTTTTACCTTATGAAAAAAGTAAAGTCCTTGAAATCTATGTAGAAAACATTGATTTAAACATGCAAAACACCATTGATAGCTTCTTTGGCGAGGGTAGAATTGTATAAAAAAACGTTAAAGGGCTTTGGAAATTTTTCTCCAAATTCTATCTTTGCATTGCAATTTTTCGGACGCCCGGTTCGTCTAGTGGTTAGGACGCCAGGTTTTCAACCTGGAGGTCACGGGTTCAAGTCCCGTACCGGGTGCCAGCCCGGCCGCAAGGTCGGGCATTTTTTTATTTTTGTTGCATGATTGTGTTGTGGTACATAACTTTGTTTGTATTTGTTATTTATGCCTGCCTTGTGCTTTACTTTTTTATTGGCGTTCTCCGGTTGCCACAGTATAGTACTTCCCTGGATAAAAATGTTAAAGTGTCTGTTGTCGTTGCTATGAGAAACGAGGAGGGCAATGCCGTGCCTTTGCTCAAGTCCTTGTTGTCCCAGGATTGGCAGGTTTATGAAGTGATAATTGTTGATGATTATTCAACGGACAATACGTGGGCTGTTTTGCAATCTTTTGCTAGTGATAAGGTTAGGGTTGTACGGAACACTTTGCCACAGGGGAAAAAATTTGCTCTTTCTGTGGGCATAAGGCAAGCCCAGAGCGATTATATTCTCGTGACAGACGCAGATTGCCTGTTGCCCAGGTCCTGGATACGTGGGATGGCTGGTGCAATGATTGGCACGGGGGCACAGCTGGTGCTTGGCAATGTAATGATTAGCTACAAAAGGTTATTGTCGTGGCAGGCACTGGAGAGCCTGGAGTTTGCTTCCCTGCTTGCATCTGGTCTGGGTAGTGCAGGTCAGGGTAAACCTTTTATGGCTAATGGAGCAAATATTGGATTTGTGCGTAGTCTATGGCAGGAGGCTAATATCCACATAGACCATCCTTCGGGCGATGATGTGTTTCTGTTGCACGAGGCCAGGCGCATGGGAAGGAAGATTATTGTTCAGGCCAGTATGGGTGCTACAGTATGGACAAAGGCACAAGGCAGTTTGAGACGGTTCTTTAACCAGAGAATAAGGTGGGCTTCTAAGGCCGGCCAATACACTGACCATTGGGCACAAGCCGTGGCAATGGTTGTTTTCATAACAAATTTTTTGCTCCTGGTATGGATGGCAGTAGGTGTAAGACAATTCTTAGTATTATACGGCATCAAAGCAATGGTTGATTTTTTACTATTGTGGGCTTACCTGGGGCGTTATGGGCACAAAAAACTTCTAATATGGTTTTTGGTTGAGGAAATTTTATATATCTTTTATGCCGTAAGCATTGGTGTATTATCGCAGTTTATAGGTTTTGAATGGAAAGGCAGGAAGTACAGAAAATAAAGTTAGTGCCCACTGGGGACGGCACGAGTACATTATTTAACCAGAACCTTGGGGAGCATTACCACTCTGTCAGAGGTAGCTATACAGAAAGTATGCACGTATATATCAATGCAGGATTACGCAGTCTTTCCTTGAAGCAATTAACTGTTTTAGAAGTAGGTTTTGGTAGCGGGCTAAATGCTTTGCTAGCGTTGATTGAATCTTTGACACGTGGAATAAAAATTCATTATTTAACAATAGAAAAATATCCAGTGCCGCAGGAGCTGTGGACGGGATTTAGCTTACCTGCTGAGATTGAGCAATACAGGGAATATTTTTTAACTTTGCACAGCGCACCCTGGGATGAGGATGTGCAGATAACCGGGGATTTTGTTTTGCACAAGATACTCGGGGACTGGACACAATACGAGCTGAAGCACAGTATAGACCTTGTTTTTTATGATGCTTTTTCTTATGATAAGCAGCCAGAGATGTGGGCGCAGGAAAGGTTTGAGATGATTTACAGGCAGATGAGGCCAGGAGGAGTAGTCACAACCTATGCAGCCAAGGGTGTAATAAAAAATAATTTGCGTCATGCAGGGTTCAGTGTTGAGCGTTTGCCTGGAGCGCCAGGAAAGAGGCACATGGTTAGAGCTATAAAAAAATAACACACATGAAACCAATCTGGGGATATATATGGATTTTGCTAATAACATTGGCAGTATTGACATTGTATTCTTTTGCTCCAAAACCTATCAGGATAGGGAAGTTAGAAATCAAGCAATCAGGTATCAAGCAGTTTATCCTGGGTGATACAACAAAGGTAGATGCACTAGTAGCTGCCGATGTAACATGGAAGAGGCCAGAGCTTGATACTAGCAAGCAGGTTATTCTGTTAGCAGGTGATTCTATGCTTGAGCAGCTACGCTATGCAATGAAAGATTATTGCGACTACAATGGCCACGAACTATATGCAGTGATGTGGTATAGTGCAACTACTGAATATTACGGAAAGAGCGACACTTTGAGATATTATATCAATAAATACCACCCAACGTATGTAATCCTTGTGCTTGGTGCTAATGAGCTCTTTGTCCCCCATATCAAGGAGCGCCGCTCTAAATATGTGAAACATATTCTAGCCCAGATAGACACTTTGCCGTACGTGTGGGTTGGGCCGCCTAACTGGACAGAGGACTCTGGTATTAATGATTTGATACTTTCGTTCGTAGGGCGGGATCATTTTTTTCCATCATATAAATTTACCATGGACCCAAGTTTTACTCGCTTCAAAGATGGTGCACATCCTACTTATACATCTGCGTATCGTTGGATGGATTCCCTGGCAGTATGGATAATGACCCAGAGTGCACATCCGATAAAAATGGAGAAACCGCCATACCAGCGTAAGAAAAATCCCCACCTTGTAGTCTTACAACCTTTGTATTAATGCGTTACGATAAGGTTAAATACATACACATTAGCAATATTAAGTTTGATAATATTCCACTCAATCCACAGACATTGGATCTGGCAATAAAAATCCATACTGGCGAGATAGACCCTAATTCTCTGCCGCCTATCAAAGTTATGTTGTTACCTAATGGCCAGTACCTTATACGCGATGGACGCCACCGCGTCACAGCCTTTAAGCTTAATGGCCTGGACAGGATAAAGGCTTATGTTTTTAAACCAGAAAAACCACAACACAATGAATAAAAAGATAAAAGTTTGCCATTTGACCTCGGTACATTCCACCTTTGACGTCAGGATTTTTCACAAAGAATGCAAATCACTGGCAGAGGCAGGCTATGATGTAAGCCTTGTCGTTGCCAATGGAGGAGAGGACCAGGAGGTGGATGGTGTCAAGGTTTACGATGTTGGAAGGCCTGCAGGGCGTAGGGAGAGGATGTTCAAGTATGCCCGCAAGGTATATGAAAAGGGACTGGAGCTTGACTGTGATATTTACCATTTTCATGATCCTGAGTTGATACCTTATGGCCTCAGGCTTTTGCGCCATGGCAAAAAGGTTGTGTATGACATTCATGAGAACTTGCCCAAGCAGGTGCTTTATAAGGAGTATATCCCATTGTTAATCAGGAGGCTAATTAGTTTTAGTGTTAACAAATGGGAAAGTCGGGCTATCAGGAAATTCAGCTATAACATTGTAGCAGATCCAGACACTTATGATCGTGTGAGCAGGCTTACTAAAAAAGCAGAAATGGTGCGTAATTTTGTTATTCTGGATGATGTGCCTATTGATTGGCAGAGCAAGGAAGATGCAATGACTTATATAGGTAGTATAACAGAGCCCCGTGGTATTTTTGATATGCTGGAGATTTTGAAGCATGTTGATATTAAACTCGTACTGGCAGGAAAATTCTCTAACAAAGAGCTAGAAGCCAAAGCTAAATCAATGCCAGGATGGGAAAAAGTAGAATACCTGGGTTTTGTAGGAAAAGATCAAGTGCTTAGAATTTTGCAAAGGGTAAAAATTGGGTTGGTTCCTCTGCATAAAACAGAAAAATATTTAGGTGCTTATCCGGTTAAGCTTTTTGAATATATGAATGCAGGTATTCCTGTAATTATTAACAAGATACCGTTGTGGGAGGAGATTGTCCTGGGTGAGAATTGTGGCCTTAGTGTAGATACAACAGACCCACAGGAGTTTGCTAAAGCTATACAATTTTTCCTGGACAATCCGGACAAAGCCAGGGAGATGGGAATGAATGGCTACAGGGCAGTAAGGGAGAAGTATAACTGGAATATAGAGAAGCAAAAGCTATTGCAGGTATATGAAAACTTATCACAAGATTTATAAACTTTTAAACCCAACAGATATGAAGAAGTTATTTTTTGCCGTCTGGCTGGTGCTTCTTAGCTTTAATTTTTCCATAGCACAGCCGGAGATAACGGCTCAGGAGGTCAAAGACTGGATTTACTATTTAGCCAGTGACAATATGAAAGGCCGTTTCCCTTGCACACCCGAGAGCAAGCAGGTAGCAGAACGCCTGCGTCAGGAATATATAGACCATGGACTTACTCTGCTAGCTGATAG
>JALWNS010000564.1 GCA_027083655.1 Bacteroidales bacterium
TTATAAGATATAGAAAAATTGATACAGTATTGCATCCACAAGAGGAAATTACAAAAAAGTATATCGAATTAATAGATAACTTGACAGAAAAAACCATTAAAAAGAAACTGGAAATCCAGTCCAAAATTGACCTAAAACTCAATAAACCAGAAGCTTTTACAAAAACTCCAGATTTACTTTATGCATTAAGAGCTTATCTCTCAGGAGATACGGGCGCAGCAAATTCCATTAAAATTATAGGAGTAAGTGATGAATAAAAAAACAGTGATTATTAATCGTGCAGTACCGGGAAGTGGTAAAACAACCATTACAAATGTTATTGTTAAAAAATTGGAAGAAGCGGGAGTTAGTGTAGCAATTCATTCAACAGATGAGTACTTTATGGTTGGAGATCGATATGTTTTTGTGCTTGACAAACTTGGAGGGTATCATGACGATAACTTGGAAGAGTTTCAACGAAGTATTGAGAATGGTATCGATGTTGTGATCTGTGATAACACAAACATCGCACCTTGGCAGACAGAGCCATACAGTAAACTTGCTCGAGAGAATGATTATCAGGTTTTGATGATTACACTTGACCCACGGGAATTGGAAAAACATATAGCTTCACAGCAAGTTACAGAAGAAAAACCTGATGCACACGGGGTTAGTGCCGATGTATTGGAGCGGATGATGGAAGAGTATCATCTGTATGACGATTTATTGAACCCGCGTATTATTATTGATGAAAAAAAGCATATTCACTATGAATGGAATAATAAAACGTGTCAGAAAATTGAAGTAGGAGTAGCAAAGCATTTCGATAGTGATTTTGTCATTAGAATTTTACCCAACGAGTATAGGGATGTGCAATTAACCATAGGAGATAAGGTATTGGATCTACTTAGGGGAAAGAGAATATGAAAAAGGTACTTATGACGTGGTATGGGATTACTGATCTGCGTGCTTCCTTAGGGATAGAAAACAGTAAGGGTCCGGTATTAAGTGCGTTGCTTGCAGAAAACTATAGTGAGGTTTTAATATTGGGGTACACTAACCCAGAAAAAAATGATTGTAGTGCTTCTGATTTTGAGGAGGACCTTACTGAAGCAAGAAAGGCTTTTGATAGCAACAATCAGTCTAAGGTATGGGCATTTATAGATAGGTATGCAAACACAGAAATTACACATACCTATTTTACTAAGTGGCTTTCTAACAGCTTGAAAGAAAACAAGGTGCAAACTGAAACTATATTTCACTCAGTACAGTTAACTAAATTGAATGACACAGAAGGCATCTATGAAGTTGCAACAAATGCATTGGATGTTGTGGCTTCATTTAAAGAAAAGAGAGAAGTTTCTTTTTATTTGAGTCCAGGTACTCCGGTAATGGCGTTTGTTTGGGCCTTTGTAGCGTTACGCCACCCTCAGCTTGATAAAAGGCTTATTGCATCTCCTATTGCAAGTAAACCACCAGAAGTTGTCTCTTTGCCAAAAGAGTGGCTGGAATGGCATGGTAGAAGTGTGGGTAGTAACGGTAGTCACCTTGAGTCATATGATGTAATATTTCACTTATTTGGTGAGCAGAGAATGCCTAGTTTGCTAGGTGTGATGCAATTTGAAAGCAAGAGACATGTGTTTATTAACTCAAAACAGTACCCAGCCAAAGTGATGAAACAGTTCTTGGGAAATTCTAAATTTGACGAATTTACAATCGACCCCTATGATCCCTCTCATGTCAAGAAGACAATATTGGATTACATAGATAAATTGCCTCCTGGAATTAAAGTTGGATTTAATTTGACTGGAGGAACAAAACTGATGTTTGCTGGCGCATTGTCTGCCAGTAAAAAAATCAATGCGACACCCTTCTATTTTGATGGACGGCATGACAAAGTGATCTTT